>CAZDLH010000193.1:0-5621 GCA_964505925.1 uncultured Burkholderiales bacterium | reverse complement strand
CCAGGACCCCGCCCTCGAACTTCAAGTGTTGGGAGGGCACGACCGGCTTGATCACGTGCTCGACGAGATCCTTGCGGATCGTTTCCAGCTCTACACCTTCGTCGTGCTGGGTAGAGATCAAGATGGTCTCCAGCCCGGCCGGTCTCCCCTCTTCGTAGCGCACGGTGACCTGGGTCTTGCCGTCCGGACGCAGATAGGTGAGGGTGCCGTCCTTACGCACGGCAGCCAGGCGCTGGGCCAGCCGATGGGAGAGCTGGATCCCTAGGGGCATCAGCTCTTCGGTCTCCCGGCAGGCGTAACCGAACATCAGGCCTTGGTCGCCCGCCCCCATCCGCTCTTCGAGATCCTGGGGCTGGGAGCCCCGCGTCTCGAGCGCAGAATCGACCCCTTGAGCGATATCCGGACTCTGGGGGTCGATGGACAGCAGAACGGCACAGCTGTTGCCGTCGATCCCGTAGGCCGGATCGTTGTAGCCGATCTCCAGGAGCGTGCGCCGGACGATAGCGGTGTGATCCACCGATGCGCGAGAGGTGATCTGCCCTGCCAAGTGGACACAGCCGGTGTGGGCGAAGGCCTCAATAGCGACTCTCGCGGTGGGGTCTTGAGCTAAGTGGGCGTCGAGAACCGCATCACTGATCTGGTCACAAACCTTGTCTGGATGCCCTTCGGTCACGGACTCCGAGGTAAAAAGATGATAACTCAACCGAAACTTCCTCCAATATGGGTGATAGTCTCAGGCCCTCCCGCAATCGGTAAACGGGTGACCAAAGAAAAAAGCCGCCCTCTCTCTGGGCATCGGCCGCGCTAGCGGCACCAGTGCGACGTGCCCCGAAAAAGTTCGACTAAAGACTTGCTCCGGCGCTGGCTGCCTGGAAGGGGCAGCGAAAACCGTGAAGATTGAACCCAACCGAATTCAATACGGTCGTGCCGGGTGAGCAGCGACGACGGCGCTGCTACCAGCTCGCCTTCCGCATTCCGGGAACCATACCCTGATGGGCGAGCTCCCGTAGTACGATGCGAGAAACTCGGAACTTGCGGTAGACCGCTTTCGGCCTACCAGAGATCTGACAGCGGTTCAAAACACGAACCTTCGCACCGTTTCTCGGCAGAGTCTGAAGCGTGAACATGACGTCCTGCTTCTCCTCATAGCTGAGGCTCGGGTCCTTCATTTTCGCCCGCAGCTCGCTCCGCTTGGCTTCTTGATTTGCCGCCATTCGGGCCCGCTTCTTATTGCGGGCGATCGCGCTCTTCTTTGCCACAATGGCCTCCCTTTGAGACTCGGCGATCGCACTGAGCTCATCTGCGCCCGCGCGGTCCGGTCAAAACATTGGGCCCCAATGTAGCAAGATTCCCCGGAGCGGTCAACCTTTTACAGCACACGAACTTGAGCGAGACCCCGGTCGACAAAGGCGCCCAGCAACGCCTTCGGGGGCGGCGACGCTCCAGCATTTCCGGCGAGAGCCCCCGCCGCATCTCGAAGGGCCCGGAGGCGAAGCGCCGAATCGAGACCGCGTGTCCACCCCAATGCGCATACTAGTTTGTGGCGAAGCGAACGCCGAACTCGAACGTCTAACTCAGATTCTACACCAAGCGGGGGCCGTAAGCTTCCTGGAGCCTCGAGCCGACCAGATACCCACCACCGCCTGCAAAGAGTACCCCGACGGGGTCCTCATGCTGACCGCACCGGAGAGCCGAGAGGGCTTTCGAGATGCGCTCGAGCGGTTGACCGAACATCCGGAAGGACGCTGGCTTCCGGTGGCCGCGGCCTGCCTGGAGCGGCCCACCGTAGCCGACGCCGCCCTCCTCGACAGCGGCGCCTCACTCCTCGTCGACCTGACCGACCCTCCGGAGATCGTAGAGGCCATCCTGCAGGCCTTTCTGCGCTCCACTCAGTGCTTGACGGCCCTGCGCTCAGCTCAGCTCACCGATAGCCAGACCGGCTTTTACCATCGCAACTTCCTCTTAGATCAGTTGGCCCACCTGTGCCGCAAACGAAGCCGGGACGGAGCCGACTTCTGCTTCCTTCTCTTCGAGTTTCGCGGCGACGACGCGGCCATCGCCAAAAGCGCCGCCCATCTGGCCAGTACCATCCGCGGAGCCGACCTCTTCGGTCGCTGGGAAGCGGACTACTTCGCGACCCTCCTACCGTCTAGCACACCCAGCCACGCTGCCGAGTTGGCCGCCCGGGCCCTAGCCACCATCTCGAGCCACGGGGTCGAAGCGAAAACGGGGCTAGCGTGGTCGGCCGAGTGCGCGGCCGAGCCGGAAGCCATGCTAGAGGCTGCGAGCAACGCCCTGGATCGCGGCTGGCAGGACGACAGCGCCTTCCTATGGAGATGGCGCAACGACCTGCAGGACGCCGAACCGGTTCCGCTCCCCACAGGTCAGCCCAGCTAGGCATCGACACCGAACCATCGTTGGGCGGGCCCGGAGGTATCCCCCACCCCGCTTCGAACGGCCTTCAGCATGCACGGTCAAGAAGACCTTCACGACGGTATAGAGCGCCGAGCCTACGAGGTGTTCGAGGGCCTCTTGTCCAGCGAGCCGGAACAGACGTGGGCCCAACACCAAGCCCTTCAGGTCCGATTGGCCGAAGAGCGCCTTACGGTTGGGAATCAGCCGCTCCCTCTAAACATCACCCCGGTGGTCATGGCCCGAGGGCGCTGGAACCGGCTAGCTCAAAACCTAGACCGACTACAGCGCATCTTAACCCGTTTGGAACCCCTCTTGATCCGCGAGGACTGGCTAACCTGGCTCGGCCTGCCCCCCGAAGAGCAGGAGTGGATCCGCTTCGAGGGCCAGCTCTCGGCCGGCTCTACTATCTCTAGAGTCGACGGCTTTCTGGTTCCCGAGCAGGTCTCGGAATCCGGCTACCAGATCGTCGAGCTCAACGTGGACTCCCCCGGTGGGGCAGCCTTCTTGGACCGCTGCGCATCCTTGGTGGAGAACACCCCGTTATGGCGGGAGTTCAGCCGCTCGGTCCCGGGGGGAACCCCTCGCCTGACGACCCATCTCTACCCCCACCTCGAAAACTGTTGGCAGCGCTATCGAAAAGAGCATCCCGGGCTCGAATCCGAGCAAGAGAAACCCAGGATCGCTATCGTGGACTGGATCACGGTCTCTACGCACCGGGAGTTCGAGCTCCTGGCTGACGGTCTCCAGGCCCGAGGCTTCCCGGCCCTGGTAGCCGATCCCCGGGAGCTGGAGTTTCGCGGCGGTCGCCTCCGCTGCTTCGACGGCAAGCCGATCGACTTGGTCTACCGCCGAGTCCTGGTCGAGGATCTGCTGCGGGACCCGGCCGGGTCCCGAGCGCTGCTCGACGCCTGCCGCGCCAACCGGGTCTGCGTGGTCAACAGCTTCGCCTCCAAGCCCTTGACCGTGAAGTCTCTACTGGCTCTGTTTCACGATCACCGCGCCCAAGAGCTCCTCGATGGTAGCGACCTGCGCTTTCTGCGCACGCTGGTCCCCCTGACCTTGAGGCTCACCCGGGAGACCGAAAGACGGATCCAACGGGAGCAGGAGCGCTTCGTCCTCAAGCCAGCCGACGGCTGGGGCGCCCAGGGGCTTCATCTCGGTTGGCGCTGTAGCCGACAAGAGTGGAACGAACATCTGAAGCGCTGCTTAGCCCTAGGCGGTTACATAGCCCAGGAGCGCGTACCCATCCCGAAGCTCGACGTACCGACCTGGACCGGCGACCGCTGGCAGAGCTTCCCGTACCTCTTCGACCTGTCGCCCTACGGACTGGGCGAACGGACGCTGCTCCCTCACGCTCGCCTTTCACCGTCGGAGGTGCTCAACGTGAAGCAGGGTGCTCGCATCGCCCAGGTCTGGGTGGCCGAGCATCCCCCCGACTGACCGAACCCGGGACTCCTTCCTAGCCTCACGGAGGAAAACCGCCCGGGCATGGTCAAAGTACCACGCTCGAAGCGCTCCGCGCCTCGTTGAGAAGGGAACCGCTCACGTGATCAGCCTACGAAAAGCTCTACTGGCAGGCCTATGCTTGCTCCTCTTAGCCGGCCCTGCGGCCGCCCTCTTCGGTCCGCCCACGGCCGTCATCACCGGTCGGGTAAACTTCATGGCGCCCACCAACTTCACCATCTTGACGCAGCAGAACAAAATGTACCGCGTCATGGTCCCCCGAGACAAAGGTGTGCCCGTCGACCTTCAGCTCGGGACCAGGGTTCAGGTTTTGGTGGTTCAAGGCTCCGATGGGCAGTGGTATCTGGACCGATTCGAGAAGATCGAGCGCCAGCCCAGCCCGTAGCGCGCCGCGAGAAGGAGCGCCCACCGCTAGCGTATAAGAGGCCCGAACTATGCAAAGAATCGGTCTCTGTCTCGCTATTCTCCAGTGCCTTCTGGTTGCTGCGGCTCTGCCCGCTACCGCCCAATCAGCCGCCTCTCAGCCCGCCGTGACGGTGACGGCCGAGATCCGCGGCGACGTGCTCATCGTGGATGCGGTCGTCCGGGGAGGCACCTCGGTCCCTCGGCTTCGAATGAATCCCGACCCGAGCTTTCTCGAGATGGCCTTCCCTTCTGCGAGGCTGGCTTCGGCGGCCGGAACCCAGACCATCGATCGCGGACTGATCCAACGCGTTCAGTTTAGCCACGACGGTAGCACCACGCTGGCTCGCATCTTTGTACTTTCCAAGCCTCGCACCGAATTCACGCGCACCGCCGACGGGGCTCGCTACACCATCTACCTGAACCAGATGGCCGGAACCACCCCGGTAGCCGCTCCCCCGCCCGCAGCCGCACCGTCGGCCGCCGACGAAACCCCGGCCCCGGCTGCCGCCCCCGCCCCGGCTGCTGCTGCCCCGGCCGCTACCGCCCCTGCGGCCCCGGCGGCTGTCCCTGCCACTGCCGCCCCGGCTCCTGCGGCCCCGGCTGCCGCCCCTGCGGCCCCGGCTGCTGCTGCTCCCGCTCCTGCCGCCCCGGCCACCGCTGCCGCCGCGCCGCCCGCACCGAAGCCCCCCTCCGAGCGCCCGGTGACCGCCGTCCTCCAGGGAGCCGAGCTCTCCGACGCGCTGGGCCGCCTCGCCGAACAAGCAGGAATGCAGGCCAACATCGAGCCCGATCTCCCCGGCTCCATCACTCTTTCCATCTCCGAAATGCCGTTCAAAGACGCCGTCGAGCTTCTGATTCAGCCGTACAGCGACCAACTCGAAGTGGCCTGGAGCCCCACCCACCTGCTGGTTCGCCGCATCGCCCCGGTAGCTCCGGCGGCCTCTGCCGATCCCAGCAGTAGCGAAGGGATCGCCGGTGAGTATTTCCCCTTCAAATCGCGGGATGCCCAAAGGATGATGGAAGCTGCTCGAAAAGCCATACCCGATCTGAGCTACAAAGTCGATCCGCAGCTAAACGTGATACTGGTCGAAGGGCCTCCCTCAGAGATCGAGCGCCTAAAACAGCTGCTCGACGCCATGTCTCCGAAGTAGACGAAGGGAGGTCGTATGGCAACGCTTGAACAGCTCGAGGCGCGCCTGCGCACTGAGCGTCAAGACCCGGACCTCCACTACCGCCACGGCCTTGCGCTCGCCGAGCGAGGCGATGCAGGACGGGCCTGTCGAAGTTGGCGCCGCGCCCTGGAGCTCGACCCTACGCACCTCCGAAGCCGGCACCTC
>CAZDLH010000192.1:0-5624 GCA_964505925.1 uncultured Burkholderiales bacterium | reverse complement strand
GATCAACATCTGATCTCGAGTATAAAGCTCGGGTGAAACCGGTAAGTAACAGGCCCGTTAATGTTTAGACAGTGCAGAGCCACGGGTACGAAAGCCCATAGGTCGCGGGGCCGAGCCACCCCTGCGAGGGCCGGAGTGCTCACGCTTCGCTGACTAGGAGAACTCATGGAAACAATCACCTACACATACGATCAGAGCCTCATTCCTGGAGCCCAGAACGCGATCGAAGTCTGTCTGAACGTTCAGCCTCACGAGCGGGTCTACATTTTGTCCGATCGAAAGACGCTACCGGTAGGCGCTTCGCTCTACGACGTGGCTAAGCGGGTCGCTGGCTCTTGCCGGCTGCAGATCATCGAAGATCACGTGAGCCGACCGGCGCAGAAACTGCCTCCGTCGATCATGGACTCGCTCGACGACTGCGACGTCTGTCTTTATTGCGTGGCCCCTTTGCCGAACGAGCTTCCGTCTCGGCAGCAGTTCGTCGGAAAGATCGAAAAGAACAACATCCGGTACGCTCATATGGTCGGGATCACCGAAGAGATCATGTGTCAGGGTATGCGAGCCGATTTCCGCAAGGTCGACGAAGTTTCTAAACGTTTACTGGAGAGGGCGAAGAAAGCCAAGACTATCACGGTGAAAAGTCGACGGGGCACCGATATGGTGGCCACGTTCTCGCCCGATCGGATCTGGCGCAAGACCAGCGGTATCATCGAAGAGGTCTGGTCGAACCTTCCAGGAGGCGAGATCTTCACTGCTCCGCAATCGGTGGATGGGGTTTTCGTTATCGACGGCAGCGTCGGTGATCACTTCAGCGCTAAGTACGGGGTGCTCGACGAAACGCCGATGACCTTGCAGCTCGAGGGAGGGTACCTACGCCACGTAGAGTGCGCTAATAAAGAGCTCGAGAAAGAGTTCTGGGACTACTGCCACACAGCCGAACATTCGGATCGCGTGGGAGAGTTCGCTATCGGAACGAATCTAGCGGTCTTCGAATTTACCGGTAATCTGTTGCAAGATGAAAAGATGCCCGGTATCCATATCGCGGTCGGGGACCCGTACGGAAGCCAGACCAATGCGGACTGGTCCTGCCCTACTCACGTGGATGTTATCACCGGGAGTTGCGATATCTGGATCGACGATTTCCAGGTGATGGAAAACGGAATCTTTCTGGCCGAGGAGCTCGGTTTCGACTACGCTTACCTGGCGAGCGACAACTCTGTGGTGTGACCCGAAGCGGATAGTCTCGAGACACTTTCGACAAGAGAACAAAAAGAGGTGCGAACGGCCGGCTGGAGAGCCGCATTCGCACCTCTTTTTTCGTTGGCCGGTAAGAGTTTAGCCGTGGGTCCCGTCTTTGCTCCGTCTGCCGCCCGCAGCGCGGCGACGCCAAGCGCGATAGATGGTGGTGATCCCCACCCTCAAACCGAACTTCTCGTGGATCTCCTGCTGGACTTCGTAGACCGAGGCGAGACCTTGGCGCGAGCAGCAGAACTCGGCGACTTCACCGGTGAAGCGCCGACCCGGTCCGAGTTGGCCGGGGGCTCGTTCGCGCTTGGGCTTGCTCTTCGTTTTCCCTTTGGCTTGGCGTTTCCGCTCTAGGTAGTCGTTGTAGCAGTCCCGCGAACAGAACTGACGACCTACCGCCTTTGGCATAAAACTCTGGTCGCAGCCGACACAGACCTGCACTTCCAAGGGCCGGGCCTCCTCAGCAGATACCCTCTGGATGGACCAGGAGTCGGCTACGCCGGGGTCGTTGAGAAGAAGGTCTACAATTTTCTGGGCTAGTTCTGGCGAAGTCTTACTCATCTTGAATTGAAAATTCTTCTAGAAACATATCGTTCCTTCTAGGGTTAGAAGAATTTTCAATATATAGGCTTATCCACTTGTTCATGGTGTTATCCACAAGACGAGTGCAGAATGGCACAAAAATTGTTTGATTAGTGAAGCCTTCGGGGCGCTCCGGTGTACGACGGTCTTTAGAACTTTACGATCAGCAGCGAGAAATCGTCGGTGATGTGCTCGCGGGTAAACTTTCGGATCTTGCTGTAGAGGCGATTGACGAGGCGCTGAGCCGACTGTCCTTGGTACTCTTCTGCGATCTTTACGATCCGTTCGAGTCCGAAAAACTCTCCCGATGGCGAGCGGGCCTCGGTCAGTCCGTCGGTGTAGAGAAGCAGCCACGAATCGGGAGGGATCTCGATGGTCTTCTCCTCGTACTCGGCTTCATCCCAAGCCCCGATCATGATACCGTCGGCGCTCAGAAGCCTGGGTCGAGGGTCTTCTTTCGTCCAGTACAGCGGCTCCTCGTGGCCTGCGGAAGCGTATCTGAGGGTACGGGTCTCGAGGCACGCCTGGGCGTAAAAGACGGTGACCGGGCGGTCCATCTTTCGGTTCGAGCGGAGAACCTGCCGGTTCAGCATCGAGAGGATCTGAGCCGGGCCGTATCCGGCGGTGGCGTAGGAACGGATCACGTGTTTGGCCCGGATGGTCTGAATAGCGGCCTCCGGTCCTTTGCCGGAGACATCGGCGATCACGAAACCGCAGGACTTGGGACCGAGGGGGATCAGATCGTAGTAGTCGCCGGAGAGGTCCATAGAGGGTATGAAGCGGTGGCCTATGGTGAGGCTCTTGAACTGGATCTCTTCTCCGGGTATCAGGGCTCCTCGGAGCAGCTCGGTAACCTGCTCCTTGTCGGCGTAGAGCCGAGCGTTTTCGATAGCCACCGCCGCTTGTCCGCACAGAGTGCTGAGCAGGCTGAGCTGGGCCGGTGTGTGATCGATATGATCTCGGTAGTAGACGTTCAAGAGCCCGATGATATTGCCGCGGGTCTTGATCGGGACCGACAGTCCGGTCTGAATTATGGTTTCGGGGTCGGTGATCGGTAGAGGCTGCTTCTCGTCGTGATAGACCAAGGTCTGACCGGTCTGGACGGCGATGCCCGAAGGCCCTTCCCCTACCGGGATCTCCTGCAGATGCTGTCCGGGCTCGAGCCCCTTCA
Organism: uncultured Burkholderiales bacterium; assembly: GCA_964505925.1. Taxonomy (GTDB): domain Bacteria; phylum Vulcanimicrobiota; class Xenobia; order Xenobiales; family JADMJV01; genus JAEXNA01. Next base: position 2,626 of record CAZDLH010000192.1, on the reverse strand, counting down.
TCGCTTTGACCTTCAGCATTCCACCCTCTTTGAGCATCAGGACACACGCTTCGGCCTGTAGGATAGACCTCACATGAAAAACGATCTCATCGAGCACCCTCGACAGCTGCAAGGTGGAAGTGACCGCTTTGCTGACCTCGAAGAGCGTGCCTAACTCGTTCATCTTGAAGCGGATCATGCCGTGTAGACGGGCGTTGTCCACCGCGATAGCGGCCTGGTTCGCGAAGCCCTTCAAGAGGCGGATCTCTTGCTGACGGAACCGCATCTTGGGAGGTACGAAGCAGTTGAGCACCCCGACCATCTTTTTCTTCGCGATCAGCGGTACCGAGAGGAGCCCGCCGAAGCCGTGGGAGATCAGCTCTTCCCGCACGTCGGAGTCGGTCTCCTCTTGGTCGATGTAGTGGGCGTGAGCTTTCTTGCTCTCCACGGAAGCGCGAGCCATGCGGGCTTGGAAGCTCGGTTGACTGAAGCCTTGATCTTCGGGATCGCTGGTTTCGATCCTGAAGCTTTCGCCGGTTTCGTCTAGCACCAACAGAGCGCAGGAGACGTAGTCGAGAAGCTCTCCGGCCTGATCCACGATCAGTCGGATCACCCGAGGCAGGCTCAAGGTCCCCGTGATAGCGGTGGAAACCTGGTAGAGGGCCTTCAGCGGGCCTAGATTCTCTTGCAGCTTCTGGATCAGGGAAGCTCTCTGGATGGCGTTGGCTACCTGTAGCGAGAGAGTTAGGAGCTGGCGGACCACCGCAGGAGGGAAATGGTGGGCTCCCCGAGTTGAATCTAAGAAGATCAAACCTAGGAGTCGCTCTTGGGATTTCAGGGGGAGAATCAGGCACGAGTACGACGGTAGGAGAACGGTCAGACGCTCGAAGCCGGAGCCTTTCTCCGGCGCGGAACGGTAGACGATGGGTCGGCCCTGAAACAGCTTCTTCTTGTTCTCAGAGGAGAGGTTCGACATCGAGAGATGAAAGGTGGAGAAGAACTGCTCTTGGTCCGGCGAGAGCCCAGAGCCGCAGGCGACGGCAAAAAACGACTTGCGGCTATCCTTGAGAAGAACGATGCAGCGGTCCAACCCGGCTAACCTCGTAAAGACCTCGGTGGTGCAGAGCAAGATATCTTCGAGCTCGTGCGCCTCTTCGATGGTTCGGGCCGCTTGATACAGCGCGGTGGCCTCCCGGGCTCGCTCCTGTTCCCACTCGAAAAGCTGAGCGTTCTCGATCGCCATCGCGGCTTGATCGGCGAACTGGGTCAGCGTTTTCACCGTTTCTTGGGAGAGCTCGCGAGGGGCGCGCTCGAGCGTGAGAAGAGCCTTGAGCCTCCCGTGGCGGGCGACGGGTAGATAGAAGCGACTGTAAGACTCCGGCACATCTCTGCGCTGTAGACGATAGAGCCCCACGATCCGCTGGCCTTCGATCAGCTGGATCGAGCCAGCGTGCGCCCGTACGAGCTTAGAGGACACCTCGAGGATCAGTCTGGCCAGATCTTCTAGGTTCAGGGCGGTGGTCAAAGCGGCCCCGATCTCCGATAGAGCGGAGCTTCCGCGCCCCGCGAGCGAGTCGTCGTCTCCAGGGACGGGCTGGGTGTCGGACGGCTCATCATCGTCGGACTCACGGCTGACGTTGAGGGCCAGACCTCGCAGGTGGAACAGGAGCTCTTTGAGTTTGCTGGAGTCCAGCGGTCGGAGCGCGGGGACCTCCCCTGCACCCCGATGGAAGACGGTCACGACCAGAAGTTCCGGCGCCTCTTTGGGAGTTACGCGGAAAGGGTGGAGATAGGCCAGATCGGTTTTCAGCCCGAGGAACCGGCCGATCCTTTCGTGTATCCCCCCTTCGAGGGCGAGCGGGACTTGGGATAGCGAGGCCTTCTGCTCGAGAGCTCGGGTGAGGTTTGCGATCTCCGGGTGCGGTTCGCAACTCGACCCTATCCAGGGGCTGATATCGTGCACCGGGCGGAAGATGACCAGAGCTCCTAGACAAGATTCCGTCTGTCGCTGAAGCCCCGTGGCGAAGCCGTGGAGCGCCACATCCAAAGAGAACTCGGACTCCCCGAGGCCGATCCGGCTCTCAAGTGTGTCTAAGGCATTATTAAAGGCGGCCTGAAGGTTCGTCATGGGAGGGTCGAGGGAGGGACGCAATGGTCGTGCGGATGGACCGTGGTCGTTCATGGCGCTAGAGGGTCGTCAAGGACCAAGATCGGTGGGGGATCGGGGTGAAACGAAAGATTGCGCAGGCGTTTCACAGCCTGCGCAAGAGAGGTCGGAGCTTCGTGTGCACTCTCGAAAGAGCTCAGTGACGCCTCAGTTGGTCACTCCACGATAATGGAGAAGGATCTCGATGAACTTTGTGTTCTCAATGGCGACGATATCTTGCTTCATGAACCCTCTTCTGGACAGTAAAGTCTTTAAAAGAATAGCACAATTGTTCCCTCTTGTCGATAGGAAATCGGAACTGGACCGCGTGTCGTTAGGCCCACACGAAAAGGCGGAACTAAAGCCGGGGGGATTCTTCTGGATTTCGCATCGCCTGGCAGCGAAAGGAAACGTCGAGAGAGAGTCTATAAGCCGGGTTCTGTTCGAGACTATCGCCTCGAGACGGTCATCTATCTTGGGCCGCCATCACTGACGACCTCC
>CAZDLH010000191.1:0-5631 GCA_964505925.1 uncultured Burkholderiales bacterium | reverse complement strand
GCTTTCTCGAGTATCGAGACCAGACGCCAACGCTTCTGCTTCGAGAGAGGTCTAGTCTCCATGATCTTGACCACATCCCCAACGTTGCATCGATTCTCCTCGTCGTGGACCTTGAAACGCTTCGACCGCTTAATGATCTTGCGGTAGAGGCGGTGAGGAAACTGGCGAATAACCTCGACCACGACCGTTTTATCCATCTTATCGCTGACGACGGTCCCCACTCGGACTTTTCGGCGATTTCTTACTACGGTTTCCTGACTCACTTATTCTCTCCCTTAGTCGCAGCTTCCAGTTCCATCTCTCGGATGATCGTGTGCACTCTAGCGATCTCGCGCTTAGCGCGTCGGATAACACGATGGTTCTCAAGATTCCCGGTCGCCTTCTGGAATCTAAGGTTGAACAGCTCTTCTTGTGCCTCGATGAGCACTGCCCTGAGCTCTTCTAAGGACTTAGTCCGTAGATTCGATCTGTGACCCTGGTTCTTAGAAGCGCCTTTACCGGCCGACTTCTTCGCAGGCTTTTTCTTCGTCTCACTTGCCATTTCTAACTCCCCAGTTGCTCTCGGGTCAGAAACCTGGTTCGAATCGGCAGCTTGAACTGAGCGAGTCGGATCGCTTCTTTAGCGACCTCCTCACCCACACCAGCAATCTCGAACATCACTCGACCCGGTTTCACCACGGCCACCCAGAACTCGGGACTCCCTTTACCGGATCCCATCCGGGTCTCAGCGGGCTTTTTGGTCACAGGCTTATCAGGAAAAATCCTGATCCAGACCTTACCGCCACGCTTGATATAGCGAGTCATCGCGATACGTGCGGCTTCGATCTGGCGGCTCGTGATCCAACCGGGCTCCAAAGCCTGAAGCCCGAAAGATCCGAACTCCACCTTGTTCCCTCTGTAGGCCTTACCGCGCATTCGCCCACGATGCGACTTCCTAAACTTAACTTTTCTTGGGCTTAACATCGTTCTCTAACCCTTCTCTCCGCCAGAGAGGCTCTTCTCTCCCCCGAAGCCTGGAAGGATCTCGCCCCTGTAAACCCAGACTTTTACACCGATCTGACCGGCCGTCGTCGACGCCTCGGTGATAGCGTAATCGATGTCGGCTCGCAGGGTATGCAACGGCACCTTCCCTTGAAACGTCCGTTCGGTCCTGGCGATCTCGTTACCGCCGAGACGACCGGACAGCTGAACCTTTACGCCTTGGGCGCCCGCTTTCATCGACCGTCCGACAGCTTGCTTCATAGCCCTACGAAAAGCGACCCGCTTCTCCAGAGCCTCAGCGATATTCTGACCGACGAGATGAGAGTCCAGCTCCGGCTGCTTGACCTCTTTAACAGAGATCTTGATCGGCTTCTTTGTCAGCTTCTCTAGCCGGCGACGGAGATCTTCGATCCCGCTCCCCCGCTTACCGATCACCAGACCGGGCTTACCCGTATTGATGATCACGTGAGTCCGGTTGGCGCGCTCGATCTCGATGCGGGATAGACCAGCGTGCTTTAGGTAGGAGCGGAGAAACTTACGGATCTCGTGGTCCTCCTTGAGCCAGTCTCCGAAATTCTTATCTTCGAACCAACGGGATTCCCAGCCGCGAATAATTCCGACACGAAAACCGATGGGATGTATCTTCTGACCCATACTACTGAGCCTCCCCTTTCGGCGCCACGATCACAGTGATGTGGCTAGTTCTTTTCTTGATTGCACTCGCACGTCCGCGAGCTCTGGGAGTGAAACGCTTCAGGGTCGGCCCCTCATCGATCATCACAGTATAGACATCCAAAGACTCTGGCTCGAGATCGTTGTTGTGCCGCGCGTTAGCGATGGCGGACTCGAGCACTTTCTTCAGTGGCTCAGCCGCGCGCTTCGGAGTAAACTCCAGGATATTCCAGGCATCCTGAGCACTCTTCCCCCTGATGAGAGCCGCCACCAAACGTAGCTTCCTGGGCGAGGTTCGGATGTAACGAGCAACCGCCCGCACTTGAACTTCTGGGGCGTCTTTTGGTCCCTTAGTCTTAGCCATCTTCGACTCCCTTACTTCCGCTTGCTCTTCTTCTCGTTCTTACCGCCGGCGTGCCCGCGGTAAAGACGAGTCATCGCAAACTCACCCAGCTTGTGCCCAACCATGTCTTCACTGACATAGATCGGCACGTGCTTACGACCGTCGTGAATCGCCACCGTATGCCCGACCAACTCGGGAAACACGGTGCAAGCGCGAGCCCAGGTCTTCACGACCTTCTTGTCGCTAGCTTCATTCATCTTCAAGATCTTCAAATAGAGGTTCCGGTCCACATAGGGACCCTTTTTAATCGAACGCGACACGTCTTATCTCTCCTACTTCTTACGGCGACGCACGATCAACTGATCGCTGGCCTTCTTCTTACGGGTGCGCAGTCCGAGCGCGGGTTTACCCCAAGGGGTACTGCTCGGACGACCCGGAGTAGCACGAGCCTCACCACCGCCGTGCGGATGGTCGCAAGGGTTCGTAGCGACACCACGTATGCGCCCTCGATGCCCGGCCCAGCGCAACCGTCCAGCTTTACCCAGCTGCTGGTTCTCGTGCTCGGCGTTGCCGACCTGGCCGACCGTCGCGCGGCAAGTGGTCAGCACCATGCGCATCTCCCCGGAGGGAAGCCTCAGTAGAGCGTGCTTGCCCTCTCGAGCCATCAGCTGTGCACTCGCTCCGGCCGAGCGCACCATCTGCGCACCCCGGCCAGGCTGAAGCTCCACAGCGTGAACCTGCGTACCGACAGGAATGTTCGCCAAAGGAAGACAGTTGCCGATCTTGATATCCGCACCCTCTCCGCTCACCACGACTCCGCCGACCTTGATACCGACCGGGGCGAGAATATATCGCTTCTCACCGTCTGCATAGTTGAGCAGGGCGATGTGAGCCGTCCTGTTGGGATCGTACTGAACGGAATGAACTTTCGCCGGCACACCGTCTTTATCGCGCTTCCAATCGATCACACGATAGCGGCGTTTGTGACCACCGCCCCGGTGACGGGACGTGATACGGCCGTGAGCGTTGCGTCCTCCACTCTTTGAAAGTGGGCGCAGTAGGCTCTTCTCCGGCTCGTTCGACGTGAGCTCAGCAAAGTCCACGACGCTCATGTGGCGCCGACCGGCACTCGTCGGATTGAACTTGCGGATAGACATAATCTGATTCCTTCTCTAAAACTGAAACGTCCGCTCTTTTTACCAGGCGGACGCCAAAAGGTCAAGCCCATGAGGGCTGATTTTGAACGACCCGCCCGGTCCTGGGCGGGTCCGACGCCTCGGCGGCCTAAGCCGCCGAGCTCCACCTATACTTCGAAGAGGGGAGTGCCGCCGATCTCGATCTGGTCGCCTTCGCGTAGGCTCACGGTCGCCTTGCGGCGCGTCGCCGTGTATCCCATCGTCCGCCCTCTGCGACGGAGCTTCCCGGGATTCTTACCAGTCGTGATCTTCTGCACTTTCACTCCGAAGAGCTTCTCCACGGCGTCCTTGATCTGAGTCTTGTTCGCCTTCGGATGAACTTGAAAGGTATACTTGTTTCCGCCGGCCTGGCCCATGCTCTTCTCGGTGATGAGCGGCTTAATGAGGACTTCGCGATAGGTCAGCCCTCGAAGGTCGGCAACTGTGCTCGGTACTTTTTCACTCACGACAGAGCCTCCTGAATCTTCTCCAGCGCCACCTTCGTCGCAACGACTCGATCGTGCTTTAGAAGGTCCACCAGGTTGAGGGTCGAGGCCTGAACCACGTTCAAGCCGGGAATATTAGAGGCCGACTTCTCCACCTTCTCGTTAGGTGTATCGAGAACGAGCAGCGTCTTGCGAGTGTCGAGACCGAGGGCCCTGAACATCGCTACGATCCTCTTCGTCTTGAACTCCTCCATAGTCAGCTCTGACACGGCGGTCAGCGCCTCTTCGCGAACCCTCTGAGAGAGGGCGCAGCGCATGGCTCCCTGTCGCATCTTCTTAGGAAGCGTCTGGTTGTAGCTGCGAGGGCGGGGACCGAAAGTGATCCCACCCCCCCGGAAGATCGGGGAGCGACGGCTTCCGTGCCGCGCCATACCGGTACCCTTCTGTCGATGCGGCTTCCGACCCCCGCCGCGCACTTCACCTCGGGTTTTGGTGAAGTGAGTCCCTCTACGCTTGTTGGCCATCAGCCCTACAAAGATCTGATGGACCAGGCCCGCGTTGTACGGAACGTCGAAAACTTGTGTGGACAGCTCTAGATCGCCAACGACCGTCCCCGTCATATCGTGCAAAGATAACTTAGGCATTACTCTATCCCTTTACAGACTTCCTCACGAAAACGATCCCGCCATTAGGCCCGGGAACCGCTCCGCGAATGAGAAGCAGATTTTTCTCAGGGTCCACCTTAGCGACTTCCAGTCCGAGACTCGTCACTTTTTTGTTACCCATCTGGCCGGGGCCCTTCTTACCTTTGAAGACCCGAGCTGCGTCGACCGAACCCGCAGAGTTCGGCATTCGGTGGATCTTCGAGATACCGTGACTCGCCGGAGCCCCACCGAAGTTGTAGCGCTTCATTACCCCAGCGAACCCCTTACCTTTGGAGACACCAGAGACATCGACTTTCTGTCCGGCCTCGAAGACCTCTACGCGGATCTCATCGCCGACAGTTGCCGAATCCTCTACCCGAACCTCTTTGAGGCGTCGGACTACAGGGGCTCCATGTTTGGCAAGATGCCCGCGCCGAGGACGGTTGAGCGCCTTCTCTTTAACTTCATCAAAACCGAGCTGGATCGCGGAATAGCCGTCCTTCTCGACGGACTTACGCTGAACCACCGGGCACGGCCCAGCTTCGATCACCGTAACCGGGACCGCGTCCCCGTTCTCGTTGAAGATCTGGGTCATCCCCACTTTGCGTCCTAGAATCGCCTGCATCTTTATACTCCTCTACCAGTCGCGACGCGCGTCGACTAGCCTTTAATCTCAATATCGACACCAGCGGGCAGGTCGACTCGCATCAACTGCTCGATGGTCTTCTGAGAGGGATCGAAATAGATATCGATCAACCTCTTGTGAGTGCGAATCTCAAAGTGTTCGCGGGACTTTTTGTCCACGTGCGGACCGCGCAGTACGCAGTATCGGTTCTTCACAGTGGGTAGCGGAACAGGCCCGGAGATCGCCGCCCCGGTCTGCTGCGCAATAGCGACGATCTTCTCCGCGGACTCATCGAGAGTCGCGTGCTCGTACGCCTTGAGTTTAATACGAATTCGCTGCTTAGCCATTTGGTGCTCCCTAGTGGGCGAGTCTCGGTCGATCGCTCGACCGAGACTCACCCCAACTGGTAAGATCTACTCGACGATCTCGGTGATGACGCCAGCGCCGACGGTTCGTCCACCTTCGCGGATAGCGAAGCGGAGTCCGACTTCGAGGGCGATGTTGTCGATGAGTTTCACCTTGAGGGCGATGTTATCGCCAGGCATAACCATTTCGACGCCCTCGGGCAGAAAGCACTCACCGGTGATATCGGTGGTCCGGAAGTAGAACTGGGGCCGGTACCCTTTCAAGAAAGGGGTGTGACGACCGCCCTCATCCTTGGACAGGATGTACACCTCGCACTGGAAGGTGGTGTGCGGCTTGATCGAGTTGGGCTTAGCCAGAACCTGGCCACGGAAAAGATCCT
>CAZDLH010000190.1:0-5666 GCA_964505925.1 uncultured Burkholderiales bacterium | reverse complement strand
CCCCGGCGGCTCGTCCATCTGGCCGAAAACGAGAGCAGTGTTCTTAATAACACCGGACTCTTTCATCTCCATCCAGAGGTCGTTCCCCTCACGGGTCCGCTCTCCGACGCCTGCGAACACGGAGAAGCCCCCATGCTCTTTTGCGATGTTGTGAATAAGCTCCTGAATGAGTACGGTCTTACCGACACCAGCACCGCCGAACAGTCCCGTCTTACCACCCTTAGAGTAGGGTGCCAACAGGTCGATGACCTTGATACCCGTCTCGTTGACGACCTGGGTCGGCGACTGCTCTGATAGAGGCGGTGCATCCCGGTGGATGGGGTAGCGCTCTTTGGTCTCGACCTTCTCTCCGCCATCGATCACATCACCGAGAACGTTGAACATTCGACCTAGGGTTTCCCGACCCACGGGCACGGAGATCGGTCCCCCCGTATCCTCGCAGTCCATCCCTCGTCTCAGGCCGTCGGTCGTTCCCATCGCAAGACAGCGCACCCGGTTATTCCCGAGCTCCCCCATCACCTCAAAGTAAAGGTCGCGGTCGAACTCGGGGATATCCTCGCCGGTGAACGCTCGGAACACTTCTCGCTTACATCGGACTGCGTTGTAAAGATTCGGCAACTGACCAGGCGGAAACTCAATGTCTACTACCGATCCGAGAATCTGTACAATTTTGCCAATACCTTCAGCCATCATTCCTCCTAGCCAACGACCTCTCCGGCCGTCGCCTGTTCCATCCTTGAAATGTTATCTCAGAGGCCCAAAACGGACCCTACTATCAACCAGATTAGCTCGATGCTGCCAACGCTTCTGCACCACCTGAAATCTCGAGGATCTCATTGGTGATCGCCTCCTGCCGGAGCCGGAAGAACTGAAGGGTCAACTCGTCTGCCAATTTGTCTGCGTTATCGGTTGCGTTCGTCATAGCTTTTAGGCGGGCGCCTAGCTCGGCGACTTTCGACTCCATCAGCACCTTATAAATGCTATTCCTTACATACCTCGGTAGAAGCGCCTCTAGAGTGGCATCGGCGGAGGGCTCAAACTTAAACGAAACCTTGCTTGCGCCCCCTTCACCCACCTCTGCGACGTCCTCGGTCTGAAGCGGAAGGAGAACCTCTCGCACAGCTACTTGGTTCACCGCCGAGGCTGCTTGCGTATAGTAACAGACTACCTGGTCGACCTCACCACTGACGAACCAATCGGTCAGAAGTTCCGCCAACTCTTCGGCGAGTTCAAAGTTGGGCTCCCAGCTCATCTTCGCCACGGTGGGATCGACCTTGCGCCGCGCGAGGTACTTATTCACCTTGGCTCCGATAGCGACCAGACGATCCGGCAGCTGTGTCCCGACATCCTCCCAAGCAAGCTTCAGAAGGTTGTTGTTGTAACCACCGCAGAGCCCTTTATCCGAAGAGACGATGACTACCGCAACCCTCTCGACCGGTCGAACTTCCATCAGCGGATGCAAAACCTCATCCATCCCCTCGGTCAACTCACCGACCATCGTCTTGAGTGCTTCCGCATAAGGACGTGCGGCCTTCAGCTGGTCTTCTGCCTTCCTGATTCGGGCAGCGGCAACCATCTTCATAGCCTTAGTGATCTGCTGAATGTTGCGAACCGACTTAATCCGGTTCTTAATATCCCTTAGGTTCGACACGGCACCTACCTCTTACGCGCTCCGAGCAGCGCGGAACTCCTCTTTGTAGCCTTCGAGAGCCTTGGTCAGACTAGCTTCGATCTCATCATCGAGCTTCATCTTCTCTTTGATGGACTTAGGTAGCTCGGGATGGTTCGCACGCAGATAGTCGTGGAACCCTACCTCGAACGCCTTGACCTCCTCGACTTCAATGTCATCGAGGAAGCCTTGCGTTGCAGCATACAAAATAGCGACTTGGTGCTCGACGGACATCACTTCGAACTGCTTCTGCTTGAGCACTTCCGTGATGCGGGCTCCTCGCGAGAGCTGATCCCTACTAGCCTTGTCTAGCTCGTCGGCCGAAAGCTTCGCGTAGGCCGCGAGCGCTCGGTACTGAGCGAGGTCGAGACGCAGCGGACCGGCCACCGTTTTCATCGCCTTGATCTGTGCAGCTCCACCTACCCGAGAGACCGAAATACCCACGTCGACGGCAGGTCGGGTCCCCTGATAGAAAAGGTCCGTATCCAAGAAGATCTGCCCGTCGGTAATGGAGATGACGTTGGTCGGGATATAAGCCGATACGTCACCCAACTGAGTTTCGATGATCGGTAGCGCGGTCATCGACCCGGAGCCTTCCGCCTCGCTTAGCTTAGCGGCCCGCTCCAGAAGGCGGGAGTGCAAGAAGAAAACGTCTCCAGGGTAGGCTTCGCGACCCGGAGGGCGTCGGAGAAGAAGAGAGATCTCACGATACGCCTTGGCGTGCTTGGTCAGGTCGTCGTAGACGATCAAAACGTGCTTCCCGGCGTACATCAACTGTTCAGCTATCGCGCAACCGGTATAGGGCGCCAAATAGAGCATCGAGGGCGATTCGTTAGCGTTAGCCGCCACCACGACCGTCTTCCCTTCGAGCGCCCCGGCCTCCCTCAAGCTGTCCACGATCGCGGCCACGTTGTTCGTCTTCTGGCCGATAGCGACGTAGACGCAGTAGACATCGGTGTCCTTCTGGTTGATCATCGCATCGACGGCGATGGCGGTCTTGCCGGTCTGACGGTCGCCGATGATCAGCTCGCGCTGCCCGCGCCCGATCGGGATGAGAGCATCCACGGCCTTGATTCCGGTCTGTAGCGGTTCGTGCACCCCTTGGCGCTGCGGCACGGTCGGAGCGGTGAACTCGATGGTCCTCGTCTCCGTCGTCTCGATGGGGCCTTGCCCGTCGATCGGCTCCCCGAGTGCGTTGATCACGCGCCCGAGCATAGCTTCGCCTACGGGGACCTCGACGATACGCCCGGTGTTCTCGACCCGGTCACCCTCTTTAATATTGCGGTCATCCCCCAGGATCACCACACCGATGGTGTCCTCCTCGAGGTTCATCGCGATCCCCAGCTCGCCCTGTGCAAACGAGAGAAGCTCTCCGGCTCGCGCGTCCCGCAACCCGTACACTTTCGCGATGTTATCGCCGACCTGGACGACCGTACCGTAGGGCTTAGCCTCTACTTTCGGATCGTAGCTTTCGATCTCCCTGACAAGAATCTCGCTGATCTCTTCAGAACGAATGGCCATCTCAAATCCTCCAAAACTTCACTCTACGCGAGCGAGTCGCTCCTGCAACTCGCTTAGCTGCTTACGGAAACTAGTGTCGATGACTTTATCGCCGACCACCACAACGAACCCGCCCAAGAGCTCCGGCTCGACCTCTTGCGTCAGCAAGATCGTCTTACCCGTCACACTCTCCAACTGGGTTTTCAGTTCTTTCTCTTGGACCCCCGTCAGCGAGGTGGCCGAACGAACGTGACACGCCAGCTCGTTCCGCTGCTCTTGCACCTTGGCCCTGAACACCTCGTGGATCAGCGAAAGATAGTTCTCGCGACCCTTATCGACAAGGACGTACAAGAAGCGCAGCACCGTATCCGAGATCCTTTTCTCGAAGAGCCCTTTGACTACGGAACGCTTCACCGCTGTCGCGACCGTAGGCGACAGGAGATGATCCTCTAGCGCTCGGTGGCCCTCCACGGTCGACAGGATCAGCTCGAGATCTCGCTCCACCGCTTCCATCCCACCGGCCTGTTCGGCCATCAAGGCGAGCGCATCAGAATAGCGAGAGGCTACACCTTTAAGCAACACTTAGACCACCCACCTTCTTAATGGAAGCCGAGAGCACATCTGCGTGCTCCTTTGCCCCCATTCGAGAAGCCAGCGCAGCCTCGGCCTTCTTCACGGCTACCGCCGCGATCTCAGCCCGGATCTCCTGCTCGACTTCACGCCTTAGCGCATCGGCCTCAGCCTTAGCCTTCCGAAGGAGAAACTGCTCCTCTTGAGCCGTCTGCTCCGCAAGTTTAGCCTGAACCTGCTCGATGGAGCGCCCCGAGACCACTCGGATCTCCTCCAGGGCGCCATCTAGATTACCGAAGCGCTCTTTGAACTCATCCCTTCGGCTCTTCGCCGACTCCGCGAGCTCCTCGATCTCTTTGAGGCGAAGTTTGACACGCTGCTCTCGTAACCGAACAGCATCCTGCATCGGGATGATCACAACGATCCGAAACAGCATAAACATGATGCTGAAGTTGATCAAAGTGATGATGAAGTCAAACATCTGTTGACCGGTAATCGTCACGACTTCGCGCCTCCCACTTTGGTCGCCAACTCCCGACCTTTATCGCTGCCGAGCGAGGCTACGAAGAGGCGTTCGAGCAGAGCCGAACAGACCTCCTCCGCCTGAGCCTGAGCACCCGCTAGAGCTTTCGCCCTTGCGGCCTCAGCCTCAGCCCGAGCCTGGGCGAGAATCTCGCCCGCCTCTTCGCGCGCCTTGTCGACGCGCGCCTTCCTCTCGGCTTCAGCGACCTCGGTCGCCTTTACCAACGTCACCTGACCTTCGGCCCGAGCTGCTCGAACTGTCTCCTCATAACTATCCTTCATCCCCCGCGCTTCAGCGGCTGCCGTCTCGGCCGCAGCCAGACTGCTCGCCAACCTTGCATCGCGTTTGTTTCTCATATGCATGAGCGGTCGATAGATTATAAAATCCAGCGACACGTGCAGAACACAGAACAGAATGACTTGAAGCGTGAAGGTCGTAGGCTCAAAATCGAGCCCCTCAAGTACCGACCAGATGACGTCCATAACCGACTCCTAAGTGACGAACCTAATCTTCTATTTCGCCACCAACAGAAATGCGATAACGAGAGCGTAGATGGAGAGAGCCTCGATAAACGCAAGACCTACAATCATGTTGGTCTTGATCTTAGGCTCGGCCTCCGGGTTACGCCCGATAGCCTCCATCGCTTTACCCACACCGTTACCGAGCGCGAGTCCAGGACCGAGAGTCCCGATTGCGATCGCGAGACCAGCTCCGAGATAGGCCATCGAAAGCCCCGTATCTGCAACTACCGCGGCGCCCCCATCTTGCGCCAACGCCGGCGCGACGAGCGCCAAGAGAATCCAACAAACCTTTGAGAAATGCCCAGTCAGACTTTTCATCTTTTTCCTTCCTCCTTACGGATGCAATCCGATACAATGATCCGGGGCTTAGCCCCAGTTCAACCTTTTATTTCACAACAGACTAGTGATCGTCAGCCACGGCGTGAGCGATATAAACGAGGCTCAGCACCGAGAAGATCATCGCCTGAATAAAACCAGCCAGAGTACCCAAGAGAATCGCGAAGACCGAGGCACCCCAGATCAAGCCCCCCATAAAGAGCCATCCAGCTCCCGCGACCAGAGTGCCCTGCTTTAGAGCACCCAACGACTGACCCAAGAACTGATAGAGTACGATCTTCAGATTCGCGGTCACCGCGTGCTCTCCGGACACGTTCCCGAAGAGGCGAATGGACAAGGACAGGATCCGCGCCAACTCCTCCACGATATTCAGCCCCAAAAAGAGAAGACCGAGGAGCGGAACGAGCAGATAGCGCAGGGGCCCGTCCAAGGACTTCCAGAGCATCGGCGTAGGCTGTATGAAATGAAACAGCCAGACAAAGAAACCGACCACCCCGCCTGGGGCTGAGTGATGAGCAGCGTGGCCGCCACCCTCGTCACCGTGAAC
>CAZDLH010000189.1:0-5669 GCA_964505925.1 uncultured Burkholderiales bacterium | reverse complement strand
CGAGCGGAATCGGCCCATCCTGACCCACTCGAAAAACCGACACTCTATCACTATGAGTGAGGATCGACATCATGGACTCTAGCAGTTCGGTAGCCAGCAGCTCATCTTGATGGTCACTCAACTCCAACAGAAATGCGATGTGGACCGGAGGGCGCCCGAGCTGCGGACGAACCGGAGCCACCACCGCGATCACGGCACAGCCCGACCCCTCATCAGACTCGCCCGGTGGGTTGAAGTAGGCCAATGAGGCGGGAGTTCGCTCATCCAATCGAAGGTTCAACGAAAACCGGTCGCCAGGTCTCAGCGTCAAGCCCCCGGACCATCGATGCCTCATATCATCGTAGGTTTCTAGCCGGAGGGGCTGCTCATTATGGCGAACATCGAGCTGAGCGCCCGTCAACCCCTGCAGCTCCCAGTTGCCCTCCACCTCTAGATCCGCCGTAGTACCTAGATTCTCTAAGCGTATGGAGCCGTGATGCCAGACCATCTCGAGCGCCATCGTAAACTCTAACTCCACCAGGCAGCCTGTTCCCGAATCGGGCACGCGAACGACCAGCAGCTCCTCGCCAGCCGATGACAAGAGCGCTTCGAGCTGCTGGAGCTGAGAGCAGGGCAAATCCTGGGGGGGGCCCGTTCGTTCGGTGCGGCTCAACGTCGTGCCTTGGACAGCTAAACGCTCCACGCAAGCTCCCCAAGGCTTCTGCAACAAGAAGAGCGCAGGCTCTCCAGCGCTCGGGACATGATCGAACTTCCAAGTCCATTGGAGCCGGGCGAACAGGCCCCTCGCTGTTACGACTAGGCGAGTTTGACTAGCCGACGAGATCGAACCGTCAGAGTGACACAGGGTCCCATTACTAAAAGCCTGGCAGCAGTTAGGTGTCTCCATGCGGAGCGGTTCGTGTCGTTAGAGCCGACTCCCTCGTCCATTGGTTCCAACCCGATACGGCGATCGCTGTATAGATCGCATAGGCGAATGCGAAAGCCCACATACCGGACAGTCCCGAAAGTCCGACATACAGTACATCGGCGACTATCCAGACCAGCCAGCTCTCCACCCGACCAAAAACGAGACCTAACTGAGCGATGAGGCTTAAGCTCGTCACCAAACCGTCGAACCAGGGAAGACTCGCGCCCGCGAAATGGAGCGCGCTACTCACTCCGATCCAAGCCAGCACCAGTACCCCCCCTGCAGCGACGATTTCATCCCGGCTGCAGCGCTTCGAAGAGGTGCGAAGATCCGCGCGCGAATGGGCTCGCCATCTCCACCATCCTAAAGCTTGAAGCCCGACGAAATAGATCTGGAGTGCCCAAGAGCCAAGGAGGTTCGAATGCCAATAGGCGTAGGCTGCCACGAGCCCGCCTCCAAAGCCGAGCGCCCAACCTCGTCCATCTCCTCTACCGAGGAGACCCACCGAGATCAGGCCCAGGGCTACCGCTAAAAGTTCTACAGCGTTCAAATCTTCACAGGAGAGCCACTCGAATACCTACTGCATCTACGAAGCGATGAGACCGAGCTGCTCTTGTAGGAATACCCACTTATCAGCTTCGGACTCCACCAACTTTCCGATCGGTTTCCCTTGACCGTGGCCCGCATCTTTCTCGATACGCAGCAGAATAGGATTATCGATCTGCTCCTGACCTTGGGCTCTCTGAAGTTCGGCTGCCATCTTTCGGGCGTGGAGCGGATCGGTACGACTATCCTTCTCGCCGGCGGTAAGAAAGGTCGCCGGGTAGGGGACCCCTTCTCGCTCCTCGAGCCCCACCACGTTCTGGTAGGGAGAGTAGTTGTTAATGTAGTCGAACTGAAGTTCGTTCGTCGAGGAGCCGTACTCGGCACGCCAGATCTTAGCGATCCCGAACTCATCGTATCGCACCATATCTAGTAGAGGGACCGCTACCACGGCGGCCTTCATCAGTTCCGGGGCCTGAGTCACAGCAGCGCCAGTCAGAAGTCCCCCGTTCGAGCCTCCGGCGACAGCGAGCTTCTCAGGGTTAGTATACCCCGCGGTGATGAGGTGCTGTCCTGCCGAAATGAAATCATCGAACACGTTCTGTTTGTTATCGAGCATGCCGCCTTCGTGCCACTCTGCACCGAATTCGCCACCGCCCCTCAGGTTGACTACGGCGTAGACTCCACCCTGCTCGAGCCAGTGGGCTGTAGACTTGGAGAATCCGGGGGTCAGGCTCACATCGAACCCTCCGTAGCCGTAAAGCAGCGTCGGGGTCTCTCCGTCGGGCTCCAGACCCTTTTTGTGAACGATGAACATCGGCACCTTCGTTCCGTCGACGGAGCGAAACCACTCCTGCTTCACGTCGAAGTTCTCGTAGTCGAAAGGGACTTCACTCTGAGCTACCACAGAAGGACTCTCGCTACCCGGCTCTAGCTCCAGCGTAGCGTGCGGGTAGTTGTAGGAGGTGTAGGAGAACTGAAGTTTGCCATCGCCGGTAGGTCGGACTCCCGAAACGGTTCCAAGTCCCGGCAGCTCGACTTTACCCTTCTCCGCCAAGCCGTT
The DNA here is from genome assembly GCA_964505925.1 of uncultured Burkholderiales bacterium. GTDB lineage: Bacteria > Vulcanimicrobiota > Xenobia > Xenobiales > JADMJV01 > JAEXNA01. The sequence continues at coordinate 3,156 of CAZDLH010000189.1, read as the reverse complement.
CTCACCGGTCTGATAGACAGCGAGTTCCGAGTGAGCGTTACGCAGGTAGTTAGCGTAGAGCTTGCCGTCGACTCGAGTGGCCGACTCGAGCGTCGCTTCCGGGTCCTCCGGGAGAAGTTCGACCCAGTTCTCGCGCTGGGGCTGTGCGACGTCTAACTCTAGGAGACGCTTCTTGGGAGCATCGAGCGTCGTCATCAGCTGGAGCTTCTCGCCCCCGTTCACGAACTGAGCGCTGGTCTTCGCTTCGACCCCTTCCAGCAGGACCGTCCGCTCTCCGGTGGCGACATCTTGTAGGAGCAGGTCGTCCCGCGTCCAGCCTTGGGAAACGGTGAAAAGTAGCTTCTGGCCATCCGGCGAGAGCTGTACGGAGCTCCAAGCCTCTTTAGGGAGACCCTCCCCGAAGATCTTTGGGTCCTGGTCGGCCGGCCGACCTAAGCGGTGGTGGTAGACGTGGCGGTGATAGTCTTCATCGCCGGCTGGCACTTCACCGGGACTAGGGTAACGAGTGTAGTAGAACCCGGACTCATCCGGCTCCCAAGCGAGGCTCGCCGCCCGAGTGCGAGGGATCGGCTCCCCCACCTCGGCTCCGGTGGAGAGGTCCAAGACGTGCAGCCTACTCCATTCGTCTCCCCCAGAAGAGCGCCCATAAGCGATGTAGCGTCCCCCCGGTGAATGGTAGTACCAGTCGAGAGCTTCGGTACCCTGATCGCTCCAACTGTTCGGGTTGAGGACCGCCTCCAACTCCCCCGTCTCTCGATTCTCGGCGAAGAGAGCGGCTTGGTTCTCTCCGGGAACACGTTTGTAGACGAACTCTCTGCCTCCCACGCTGTAGGGTCGAACGGCATCCTTCCCAGAGAATAGCTCCGTGAGCCTTTCCGTTACGGCAGCCCGGCCCGGAGAATCGACGAGCTTAGAGTCCGTGAAGCGGTTCTGTGCCTCGACCCATTTATGAACCTCCTCCGATTCACCGTCCTCGAGCCAACGGAAACGATCGAGCACCTCTCGGCCGTGATAGATGTCGATCACGGGTCGCTCCGGAGTAGGAGGCGCCTGGCTTGAGGCCAGGTTCGTGTTCGACTGTCCTAGGTTCTGATGGAGGTTTCTGTACTGGGCGGTGCTGATCTGCACGTCGATGCTCCTCTAATCGGCTTTTTCTCATTAAAGCGGAAAGATCGGCGCAAACGGTTACCAATATGTTACGAATCTCTTGACACTATCCAAGCCGTGCCAGAAGAATGCTCCTTGTGGTACCCCGGAAGATCCTACACATCGATATGGATGCCTTCTTCGCATCGGTGGAGCAGCGCGATTTTCCCGAACTCAAGGGTCTGCCCGTCGTGGTAGGAGGCGATCGTTCCCGCCGCGGGGTCGTCGCTGCCGCCTCCTACGAAGCCAGACGCTTCGGCGTACATTCAGCGATGAGCATGTCCGAAGCCTATGGGCGATGCCCTCATCTTCACAGGCAGCCTGTTCGGATGTCGCGATACCGCGAGGTCTCTTCGAAACTGCTCGAGTACTTCCGTGAACTCTCCGCGCTCGTGGAGCCCCTATCCATCGACGAAGCCTTCATCGATGTCACCAAGACGAGCAGAGTCGAGAAGCGAACGGCCACTCGACTCGCTTACTCGCTTCAGCAACGGATCGCAGAGCAGCTCGAACTCAGCTGCTCGGTGGGTGTCGCCCCCAACAAGTTTATCGCTAAGATCGCCTCAGACTTCGAAAAACCCGGGGGGTTAACCGTGGTACAGCCCCACGAAGCTCTAGATTTTCTCGCCCCCCTGCCCGTCAGGAAAGTATGGGGGGTCGGCCCTAGCACCGCTTCGCGCATGAGGTACTTAGGGGTCTCGACTATCGCTGACCTTCGGCGTATGTCTCTAAGAGAGCTGACCGAGCTGTTCGGCCGCCAGGGCTCCGCTTACTATCACTTAGCGCGCGGCATCGACGACCGTCCAGTGGAGACCGAAGAAGAATCCAAATCTCTTTCGAGTGAGTACACGTTTCCCGAAGACTTAGCCGACTTAGAAAGACTGTCCGAGGCGCTCTCTAACTTAGCCGAATCGGTGAGCGACCGGGCTCGAAAATCGGGTCTGAGCGGCTCTACCGTCACCCTGAAAGTACGCTTTTCCGACTTTTCTACCCGAACCCGCAGCCGCACTCTTAACGAGCCCATACGCAACTCGGGCGAACTCCATCTTATCGGGCTTGAACTCCTCGAGAATCTTCAACGCCAGGAAGGGCCCGTCCCTAAAGGTGTAAGACTCATCGGGATCGGCTTGAGCCGCTTGAGCTCCGATCGGGATCCTCGCCAACTCGAACTTTTCTCCAGCGAAGAGTGGTAACTCAGACGCCTCCGTCGGGGCCTCTGCCAGACAGAAAACCGACAGGAAGTTCCCCTACAAGAGGGCTACAAAGGGGTGCTTCCGATCCCCAGCAAGGCTAGCCGAAATCGCCTTCCCCACTGGATGGGAGAGCGCGAAGAAGCGCATCGCGTCGTTGAACCTGAATAATGAAGCTCGATATCGACTCGCGCTGCTTCACCGTCAACTCTTCAGGAAAAACGAGTGCGAGTTTAAGTTTTCCGCTCTGATCCGGAGAATAGACTCTTTGAATCTCTGCGTGGATACTCACGGGATAGTCCCAACCCACCACCCGTACGACCAGCCTTTGCCCTCTGCGAAACTCTTGCTGCCCAGACATCAACAGGGCCATCCCGCCCCGACTTAGATCCAGTAGGCGCCCGAGACGCGGAGCCACATCGTCATCTTGAATCTCATCGAGATCTTTGATCCTTACAGGAAGGTTGACCTTGATTCGATAGTCGAAGCGTCCCGTGCTCGGCGCGAGCTGCGAACGTTCCCTTTCTGTGACGGAGGGGGCATCTACCAGGATCCTACTCTCGCGTCGCTTGAGGACCTCCACGTAGTGAGTGTGCACCCACCTGTCGTCAAACGCGATGAGCATCAGCTCCTTCTCGAGGGAAAACTTCTCCTCATCACTTTCGGGCGAGAGCCAAGCGCCATCGCCTTCGAGGGTATCGACGAGCCCCTTGCAAGCTTGAAAAGGCTGAGTAAGGTCTTTAGGAATGACGAGAAATCCGCTCCCGACTGCATAGACGGATGCTGAGGTCGTCGAGCCTTTTCCCTCTCGGCGTTCGTT
>CAZDLH010000188.1:0-5671 GCA_964505925.1 uncultured Burkholderiales bacterium | reverse complement strand
GGGTCTGCGTCGTTTGATCTTTACGGTTCTTGAGCTGTCCGGCGAAGGCCACCGCGCGACCGTGGTAGGTGGAGTAGGGGACCAGCTGGTCCTCCTGCTCGTTGCGCTTAGCGGCCAAGCGGAACTGATCGCTTTGGGACGCTCCGGCCTCGGCCTCGGTCCGGTCTACGGAGACCAGCTGCTGCTGGAGGGTCTGCGTGTGCAGAGCCATCGCTCGCTGGTGGTTGCAGATCATATGTGAGCTGATCATCATCCACATAAGTGTAGCCTACCCGGTGGCGAAAGTTTTGAACAGAATGTTAACAGCGGGACTCGCTCTCGAGGGGCGACTACGAAGGGAGCGCTGGCTCGGCCGAGCGGGCCAGGCCTTCGAGTCTCCGGTCGGAGCGGCGCAGGCGCTCCGAGAGCACTTTGAAGATGGTGAAGGCGAGCTCCGGCATGACGTAGATCAGCTCTTTGAGCTGCTCGCCTTTCAAGCCCAGTAGGCGGGCCGGCTGGGAGATACGGGCGGCGGCGCTGCGCGGTTCATCGTCGAGAATGCTCATTTCGCCGAAGTAGGATCCCGGGCCCACCGTGCTGAGTAGGAGCGGTTCGGACTCGTCGGCCCGGATCAAGATCTCGACTTCGCCTTCCAAGACGATGTACATCTCGTCGCCGATGTCCCCCTCGTGGAAGATGATCTCGCCTTCGGTGAACTGCTGTTCCACGAGGCAGTGGTGGATCGCCTCTAGCTGTTCGAGGGTCATGCTCGAAAACAGCGGGACGCTGCGCAGCATCAGCAGGTGTTCCATTAAGGTCAGCCATTCCTCATGGGTCTCGAGGCTCCTGGCGTGCGGCTCCTCGTACAGCTCGCTGCTGTAGGTGCGGGCGGCCAGGTCGAGCCATCTGGAGTCCGAGCCCGGAAGGTCCGACAGGAGCTGGTCTAGCGGTCTGGCCCGGGGTAGCGATGGGGGGGCGCTGAGCAGGCGGTCCTCGAGGTCGCCGTCCTCGAGGAGGTGGACCATCACCGAGGTGCACTCGCGACTCCCGAGGTTCGAGAGGACCTCCAGGGCGTCGGCTCGGATCCGAGCGGCAGCAAAGCGCAGCACCTTCTCGACCGAACGGACCACCTTCGCCTCCTCTAGGGCTTCCAGGAGGCGAAAGCAGAGGGTGCGGTTTTCGCTTGCCGAGTCGAGCAGGGCCAGCTCCAAGAAGCGATGGCACAGCTGCTGGCGCGCTGGCGACGGTCGCCGCTGAGCCAGCTCGTGGGCCTCCACGGTCTGCCGCCAAGCCGCTCGAGCTCGCAGGACGCTCTCGTCGACCAGTCGTTGGCGAAACTGGGGGTCGTGGCTCAGGGCGTCGAGGGCGGTGACCGCTCGGCGGAACTGGCCGCTGCAGGCGGCCTCCAGAAGGGCGCTGCGCCCGAGCGGTCCGGACTCTTGGAGACGGGCTCCGGCCCGCTGGCGCACCGAGCGGTCCTGGTCGGAGAGGGCTCCCACGAGAAGATCGATACCCGCAGGGTCCCGGGGTTCGGCGGCTTCGAGGAGGGCGCGGCGCAGCGAAGGCGAGGGGCTCCGGTGATAGAGAGTCCGCAGGCTCGCGACCTCCGGCGGTCGACCGGCTCGGGCCAGGGCTCGAACGGCCGCCTCGACCTCTTCAGAGGATTCGCTGTCGAGTTTGGTCTGGGCTAGATCCATCAAGGCCAGCGGGAGTCGGGTGAGGGCCGCGACCCGTTCTGCGAGGCGCTCCGACTCGAGCATCGTTTCGAAGGTAGAGTGGGCGGGGGGAGCCACCGTGAGAGCGGCCTGGCTGCGCACGTCGGGATCGGGGTCCTCGAGGAGGTCCGAAGCCTGTTCGGCAGCGGTTCGGCCCATCAGCTCTAGAGCTCGAAGGCGGACCGACGGGTGGGGGTCTTTCAAGGCCCCGAGGAGCTCTTCGGGGGAGCCTGTGGGGCTATGCTGGTGGAGCTGTTCGAGGGCCAGCAAGCGAACTCGGGGATCGCTGTGGCCGAGGGCTTCCCGCAGGGGGGAGGTCGAGCCTCGGAGCCGCAGAGATTCCGCCATGGAGCGTAGGACCGAGGCCTGGATCGGGCCCTTGAGAAGCTCGCGCCAGAGCTGCTCGAGTCGGGATGTAGGGATCGATTCCAGAGCGCTCACGGTCTGGCCCGGCTCGATGCGCCCCTGTCGGATGGCGCTCACCAGTTGGGTCAGGTAGGTGCGGCGCAGCCGGGCGTTGGTGGCTAGATAGCCGAGGCTGACCAGGAGCCCACCCAAGCACAGCAGGGGGTCCACGATCGTCTCCGAGTTGTAGATGCGCTCCCACAGGAGTAGGAAGAGCCCGGCGAAGGCCATGCCGGAGTAGACCACCGTGCCTTCGAGGAAGGCGCGCACCCGCCCCCGCAGTCGGGCCGGCAAGGCGTTGAACAGGAGGGCCCGCACCGGCGCTCCGACCGCGTTCTCTAGCGTCTCCCGGTTGAGGCGGGCGAAGATCCCGGCGGACAGGCCCGGGGCCAGACCGAGCAGAGCGAAGCTGACCACCGTCAAGACGGGCACGGTCAGGTTGGCCAAAGCGATCCCGAAGCGTCGCAGAAGCCACGGGGTGACCCAAAACTCGAGCAACAGCTCTAGGGCGTTGGCCACCGCCAGAAAGATCCCGAAGAAGCGGGCTAGCTCGTTGGGGTCCGGGAAAGCCTCGGCGAAGATCGACGAGTAGAGATACTGGCTGAGAAACAGCGCTGTGACCATCAGTAGGGACGACAGAACGAGTAGGCGACCCAACTCGGAGGTGCGGAGAAAGCGCAAAGAGCTGCGCATACCGTCCATCGAGCTCTCGTCGGCCTCTTCGATCTCGAGCGGTCCTGAGCGGCGAAGGGTGCTCCGGTGAGCCCGGATCCAGACGCCGGCGGCCAGCGTGGCGGCCAGCCATCCCCAGAGAAGCTCCAGCGCACCGTTCGGTCGTCCGGCGATGGTCGAGGATACCAAGCCGCCGAGCATCCCCCCGCTACTGGCGCCGGCGGTGAAAAGTGGGAAGAGGCGCTTCGAACCGAGGCTGTCGAAAAAGTCGGTGGCGAAGGTCCAGAAGTGGTTGGTGCAGACGGCGAAACCGACGTAGTAGATACAGAAGAGCCCGACCATCGAGGGGGCGCTGAAGGCCCCCCCTTGGAGCACCCCCACCGTGCCCACTCCAATGGCGACGGCCAAGATCGACAAAATGGTCAGAAAGTAGTTGTCGTTGCGGGCCTGGTTCACCCCGAAGGCGTATCCGAGGCTCGCCAGTACGGTTACGATGCTGGCTAGAACGAAGACCTCGGGGAGTACGGAAGCTCCGAGCTGGGACAACAGGAGCGACTCGGCCCCCACCAACCCCATCGTCTGCCCGAAGCACAGCAGGCACGACAGACAGAAGAAGAAGCGGAAACGCTCTCTTTCGCGGGTTCGAACCGCGGGAAATAAGCGCCACAGGTTCACGGGGTGAGCCTCGGTTCGAGCCGGAAAACCGGTTGCTTCATCGGGGGTCATTAGGTCACAGAGGTCGAGATCCCCTTTCGCCTCGGACCTCTCCGATCGGCTTAACTGGGGGAGATCTCTCTACCTGGGCCATCCTTCTTCGTTTGAGGCGAGAGAGAGCGCCATAATTGGCACAAACCTCTCTTCATGGATACGAGCAGAGCGGATACTGTAAGTATAAGATGTATTTTGAGACGCATATGCACACGGAGCTCTGTCGCCACGCGGCGGGCAGCCCGGAGGAGTATGCGCGGGTCGCTCACCACAAGAACCTCGCTGGAGTGTACGTGACCTGTCACAATCCGCTGCCCGACGGAATCGGACAGCGGATCCGCATGTACGAACGGGATTTTCCCGAGTACTTAAACCTAGTGCGCCGGGCTGCGGACCGCTTGGGCCCCGAAGGGATCGAGGTGCGCCTGGGGCTGGAGGCGGACTTTCTACCCGGTCTCGAGCCGTATCTCCATAAGCAGCTGAGCTCGGCGCCTTTCGACTACGTCCTGGGCTCGGTCCACTGGCATCTGCCGGAGTGGAGGGAGCTGTTCTGGGATGGCACCCAGCATTCGTTCGTCCGCAGCTATTTCGAACAGCTGGCCGAAGCGGCCGAATCGGAGCTCTTCGACTGCCTCTCCCACCCGGATCTGATCAAGAACTCTGAACCGGAGCAGTGGGACCTCAGAAACTACCAGACCGTGGTGGAGGAGGCCCTGGACCGGATCGCCGCCACCGGTGTCGCCATGGAGCTGAACACTTCGGGTCGGATGAAGGCCCACGCCGAGTTCAATCCGGGCGTACCTATGCTGGAGCTGATGTTCGAGCGCGGGATCCCGGTGGTGGTGGGTGCTGACGCTCACTCGCCGGAGCGCGTCGGGGACGGGTTCCCCGAAGCGATGGAACTCCTGTGGTCGGTGGGCTATCGCCAGGTGCACCTCTTTGAAGATCGGAAGCCTCGCGCCCTGCCGTTGGCCGACGTGATGACCGCTCTGAAGCAGCCCGCGACCGCCGTCGTCGGCTCCTGAGACCCCTGAGACGGGTCAGACTCGCCCGACGAAAGCCTCTCGTTTCTCGGACGAAGTGAAGGCGGCGAACGGGTTCTGGGCGAACCTCGGCTCATAACAGGCCGGGGTCTCCCCGGCGGCAGGAGTCCCGCGTTTTGAGTCTTCACCCCCGGCTGTCCACAGAGGTCCAAGCTCTCAAGGAGATCGCGTCTCGCTTAGAGCACCTAGCCAAAGACGGCGGCGTGACCGACGACCCCACGACGCTCGGTTGGTGGCAGCAGAGCCACCAGGCCCTGGAGGTCAAGCTCAAGCAGGCCTACGACGAACTCGAGCAGCTTCGGGCTCACGCCGCGGCCCTAGAGCGACGCCTGCAGGAGAGCGCGTCTCAGGCCGGGGCCTCCCAAGACCTGATGGTGCGTCTGCGCCAGGCGGAAAAGAGAGCTAACGAGGCCGAGGTGAAGCTCTCTAAGCTGCTCAAAGAGCACAAGGAGCTGGTGCATCGAGTCGAGGAGTCCCAGCGGGAGGTGCAGAGGCTGGCCTTTCAGGACCGACTCACCGGTCTGCCGAACGCGAACCTCTTGGACCAGCAGATCCGGAAGGTCTTCGAGCGAGGCCACTCCGGGGCGATCCTCCTTCTTCTAGACCTGGACCGGTTTAAGATCATCAACGACGCCTTCGGGCACCGCGCGGGCGACGAACTCTTAGTGAAGGTGGCCGAGCGCCTCCAGACCAGTCTAGGGGAGGTAGGCTCGGTGGCCCGCCGGGGCGAGGACGAGTTCATGGTCTTTCTATCGCCGCCTCAGTCCGAAGGGGCCCAGGGGATGATCCACTGGGCCGAGGTGGTGGGCCAACGGCTGCTGGGAGAGTTCTCAGCGCCGTTCGTGGTCAGCGGCCAGAAGGTGTTCGTGGGGATCAGTATCGGAGCGAGTACCTGGCCGGGCGACGCCGACTCCCCGGAGGAGCTGTCGTCCCACGCCGATACCGCGCTCTACCGAGCCAAAGACAGATCTCACCCTAAGTATCAGCTGTTCACCCGGGACATCTCGGCCCATCAGGTCCGCTCGGCCTCCCTCGAACAGCACCTGCAGTACGCCGTCTCCGCAGGCGAGCTGTTCTTGGAGTATCAACCGGTGGTGGAGTTTCAGAAGAGCCGGGGGCAGACCACGGCCAAGGTGGTCGGCGCCGAGG
>CAZDLH010000187.1:0-5686 GCA_964505925.1 uncultured Burkholderiales bacterium | reverse complement strand
CCGTCGCGAAGCTTAGTGGCCTCTCAAACGATCCTTTGACGACTATTCGAGCCCAACTCACTCCGTTCGATCCACGAACTGGTGGATGGAGACCGGATAGCTATATCCCCAGATGGAAGGGGCGAGATCTCCCAGACCGACTCATCAATCTCCTCACACATCGATTAACGACCTACAAAAGGCAGACGAAATCCGATAGCGATGAACAGGGCGTGACGCTCATAGGACCCGTATCAGGCTCGATAACCGCCGACCTTACAGATATCCAATCTTTCATTCGAGGCGGCATAGATGAGAAGAAGTTAGAGCTCCTACTTTTCGCTTTTATTCTTCTCCACCCTTACGAGAAGGCGAAACTTCCGAAAGCTACCTCAAGCCCCTCTTGGTTCTTGGGAGTACCCTACATCGTTCCGAAACTAGCACTCCATCAAGGACTGAAGACTGATGGGCAAGAGTTCATGCCTATATCAGCACGGAACAGTGGCGAGCGCGATAGGCGCCCCCCACCATCATCGATACCCCGACTGCTCTGTAGCAATAAGCTTAAAGCTGGACTCAGGACGAGCCGACGCTTCCTCTTAACCCGACCGCTCATCTTAAGTGAACAGCTCATACAGTCCGCGGCGCTGCCCCCCAACGCAACTAGAAGAATGGCTGCCGCCCTCATTTTTCCTATCTCTGACCATCACTATTTCCAACTCTGCGACCGAATCAAGACCGACCACAACAACAAGGAAACAAGGAGACAAGAAACCGATGTCTAGCACAACAGCAACAGAGCCTCGAATCTTATTGGAGGTCAAACTCCAACCGTTACAGGGCATGAGAATACAACCCACCGGATTCCCCGATCTCGGTGCAGCTGAGTTCGTGGATAGCGAGGAGCGAAGCTATCTATTAGTGGAGTCAGCTCAGAGTATGGCCAACCGACTCGAGGCCGCTATCTGGGATGATGCAGCAGAAGATCTAGTGGAACCTCTACGTGGCATGCCTTATGTCAAGGCCACGGTCAAAGATCTGGGAGAAACCAACTCGATCTTGGAAGCTCATCGGCTCAACAGCCCTTACATCGTAGACACCTTGGAGTCCGAGATCGTCAGTGAACTTCAATGGAACCAAAAGATTCGTCCAGACTTAAAGAGACTAGCTTCTTACCTACTCAAGCGAGATCCTAACAGTATTCTTCACGGAGTCTTCTTCTCGAACATCAAGCCTGGAACGCTTCGCCTGCCTAGACTACTTTCCGCTTTTATCGAAGCTCGCAACGTTACCCAAGTAGCTAGTGGTGGCGTGAAATTCGACCGCTTAGATGCCCAAGGTCCAGCCAAAGATGGCAAAGGACACGTACCGTTTCATAGAGTCGAGTACGCCTCAGAATCGATCGCTGCATTCTTTAACTTTGATAGGCATCTGCTTCGCAGCTTTGGACTATCCGAGGCCGCTGAAGAGTTTCTTGAAGCCTTGGCTTTCTACAAGATTAGACGCTTTCTAGAACACGGACTGCGACTTCGATCTGCCTGCGATTTAGAAACAACTGAGATTCTCGTCAAACGACCTACTGATTTCAAACTTCCAAGCGAGTCCGAACTAGCAGAGAAGTTAAGGGGACTGATTCGAGATCTATCCAAAAAGGAGTTTGCAGATCCTCCAGTACTTCTGTTGGAGGGGAAATGATCCGTATAGATTTGGAGTTCACTTCCGGTAGATTTCATGCCACACCTTGGAGTCGGCACCCCAACGAAGGGGAGCCCGAATGGCCCCCTTCACACTGGAGACTGCTTCGTGCTCTTTGCGCGTCGTGGAAACGAACCTGTCCCGAGGAGGATGAAGGAGCTGTTTGGGAGCTCCTGAGCCAACTGACCGAGCTTCCTAGTTACCGCCTCCCACCAGTGACGAACGGACACACTCGGCACTATATGCCTCAGGGTCAGGGTGCGAAGCTTAAGAAGAAAGGGGATGGGTGGACAGTAGAAGCTGCTCCACCCACCCTCCTCGTCCATGACCCATTCGTGCAAATATCCAATGATCGGGAATCAGGAGAAACTGAGTTGGTATCTTTCTACTGGCCCAACTTAGAGCTCACTCCAGAAACGAAAGCCCTATTGGAGCGACTGGTGCTTGGGATCAGTTACTTCGGGCGACGAGAGTCGTGGTGTGAAGTGCGGGTTTCAGATACTCCGCTCACTCCGAATGCATACCCAGCCGGGACACGCAATTCAGAGGATTCTCCAACTGTTTCAATGAGCCTGGCAACTATGCTTTGCGCGGAACCCCATGTAAAGCTGAACCAGATCATGATAGAAACCTCAGAGCTCCAAAAGAAGAGATACAACCGCGCTCCCGGCTCACGTTTTCTAACCTATGAGATCGAGACGAGGCTCTCTGGCCGCAATGAACAAGATCAGCGGACCACTCCCAGAGCTTCAGGAATTCACATAGTAGAATACCTCCTCCAAGCCGACGTACTACCAAGAAGGACGGAAACACTTCATATCGCTTCCTGGGCAAGAATGGCACTCAACAGCCAGTACGGCAAAATAGCGGATGGGACTAGCTCGCCCTGCTTCGTCGGAAAGAACCCCAACGGCTCGAAACGCGAGGACCAGCATAAACACGCCTTCTACTTGTTAGAACCGAGCTCTCTGAAGAAAAAAGGTCACGAGCTTGCTCGTCTTCTCATCTACTCTCCCGAGGGATTCACTAACACCGAGCTTCAAGCGGTAGAACGTCTAACACGAATGAGAGATCTCCGAAGAGAAAGCAAGGCTCGAGCACACTCTCCCGAAGGAGTATCTCCTTCGATACAGCTCATCCCCTTCGCTATGCTCGAGAAGCGTGAGGTCACAAAGCGACTAGGCACGAGTAGTACTTGGGTCTCCGACACACCTTTCTTATGTGGTCGGCACCCTAAGAAAAACGGAAGAGACACCCCAGAGCAGCAGATCCTCCGGGAATGCACTCGTAGAGGCTTCCCAGAGCTACTCGAAGTCGAAGAGATCGATGCGAAGACAGCAGCGCGACTTCTTCATCGCTCCTCTCATACGGACTGGTGGCGGTTCGAGAAACGCCGCTGGAACAAACCCAACCCACCTGACCGTCCACGAGGATTTAGGTTGAAATTCGCCGCTCCAGTACCGGGGCCTCTCTGCTTGGGAGCTTCTGCACACTTCGGAATGGGTCGGTTCTTACCCAAAAGCGAAGATTAACTCTGTCAGCTCCTGACAGGGGTGCACGATATCCTAAAGACTGAAGGAGAGATGAACCTTCTAAACCTCAGCCCAACAGTAAGGAGATCGTATGAACCGAAATGTCGATGAAGCAGAGCGGCCTCTCACCCCTGTCAGAATGCTGACCCAATACGCATACTGCCCGCGCCTAGCTTACTTAGAATGGGTACAGAAGGAGTGGGCCGACAACTACTACACCGAAGACGGACGCTTCGCCCACCGGCGAGTGGATGAGCCGTCTAAGGATTACGATGCGCCTACCACCCGTGCAATGAGCCTCTCCGCTCCTCGAGCTGGCCTAACCGGAAGATTGGACCTACTCGAACAGCACGATGACACGGGCATTCCGATCGAATACAAGCGTGGCTCTACTCCCGCTGGCGGCCCGAGATATACCGACAAGATCCAGCTGTGTGCCCAAGGCCTACTTCTTCGAGAGAACGGGTGGAAATCACCGTATGGCTATCTTTATTATAGTGGCTCTCGCCAACGGTGTGAGGTCGAACTCGACGAGCACCTAGTAAGGGAGACGACTACTCTTCTAAAGGAGATGAACGAGAGGTTCTCCACCGGAGAGATCCCTGCCCCGCTAGTTGGAGATAACCGATGTGGTGACTGCTCCTTAAACGGAATCTGCCTTCCGGAAGAAGTCAACTTTCTACGGCGGGCAAGTCAGAGCGTGCGCCCACTCTGGGCGCTCCACGAAGAGGGAAGGCCTCTACACGTCTGTGAGCATGGGGCTAAGGTCCGTATCGACGGAGAGCGCTTCAAGGTTACCAAGGATGGACACGAACTTGCAGCGATCCCAAAAATTGAAGTCTCCGAAATCGATCTACACGGGAACGCCCAGATCACAACTCAAGCTCTCAGAGCCTGCGCGCGCGATGGTATTCCAGTCCTTTTTTTCTCTTATGGGAACTGGTTCGTTGCAAGTCTGCAGGGACTTCCTCATAAGAATGTAGAGCTACGCCAAGCCCAATTCCGCACTGCCTTCGACGAAGAGGCGACTCTGGAGATCGCGCGTTCCTTTACTACAGCAAAAATAGCTAATCAGAGAGTTCTCTTGCGCAGGAACGCAAGTATGCTTGAGCCCAGTATCCTTAAAGAGCTCAACCGGTTGCGGGTCAACGCTGCTAAGGCCCCGAGCCTCGAAAGCTTACTGGGGCTCGAAGGCTTAGCCGCAAAGATCTACTTCGGTGCATTCCCTAAGATGCTAAAAACTACGGAGGTCGCCTTCGCAGGACGCAACAGACGCCCTCCGGCCGATCCCATCAATGCTGTACTTTCGTTTTGCTACGCAGTGTTGACCAAGGAAGCCACCGTTGCGCTCCACCGGGTAGGACTGGATCCCTACCAAGGATTCTACCACCAGAGCCGATACGGAAGGCCATCATTGGCCTTAGATCTTATGGAAGAGTTTCGACCACTAATCGCAGATTCTGTCACCCTGACGCTTTTCAATACCAAACGACTTACCCCAAAGGACTTCTATCGAGCGGGAGAGGGTTGGAGCCTAAAGCAGCAAGCGAAGAAAACCTTGCTCTCAGCTTTTGAGAAACGGATGAGCGAAGAGCTCACCCATCCAATTTTTGGGTATCGAGCTTCCTATCGCCGAACCTTATCACTTCAGGCCAGGCTACTCGCCCGCCACCTCACCGGAGATATAGAAGCTTATCCCGGGTTGGAGACACGATGAGACACGGCGCCAAAAGAGACTTCCTCGTAACCTATGACATCTGCTGCCCCAAACGGCTCCGCAGTGTCCACCGCCTGATGGTCGGCCACGGAGAGCCGGTTCAGTACTCCGTCTTCCGATGCTTCTTAACACCGGCTCGGAAGGTGAAGCTGATGACGCGGCTCCTAAAGTGCATCAACAGCCATGAGGACCAGATCATACTCTTCGAATTGGGTTCGGCTGATACGGCAGCGACTCGCCCCATCGAGGTGCTCGGAGTTGGGATGTCAGAGCCTAGTACGAGCCCAAATATCGTTTAGGTCTTTGACAACTGAATAAGTGCGAGCGTCGAAGTGGTGACAGAATCCAGGGAGGCGCTCGCAATCCATATACGACGAGGCCTGAATCCACGCATTCCCCCTCCTTCAGGCAGGAACCAGGGGGAAGAGCGTTCAAAAATCAACCCCGCTCGCAAAACATGGCACAAAACCGCATCCTGACTGACCTCAGGACCCGCGCGCCCACCGGCGACTCAAAACGCCGGCTCCATTGAAGCTTGGAGACTGGGTCTACACGCTGGTTGATGAGCCTTCCCACCGGCGACTCAAAACGCCGGCTCCATTGAAGCCCACGCATTGTCCAGGGTCTTGGCGTCTATGGCCACGCCCACCGGCGACTCAAAACGCCGGCTCCATTGAAGCGATCCGTTTGACAGTGAGGGCATGGTGGGAGGTTTGTTGGCCCACCGGCGACTCAAAACGCCGGCTCCATTGAAGCCTCCAAA
>CAZDLH010000186.1:0-5688 GCA_964505925.1 uncultured Burkholderiales bacterium | reverse complement strand
GCGAGTCTGAAGCGGATCGGTGCCAATCGAGAGATTTCGGATCTGGTTTCAGCCTTAGGTTGCGGAATCGGAAAGCATTTCGATATCTCTAAGCTGCGGTATGGACGGGTGGTTATCCTGACCGACGCCGATTCGGACGGACATCACATCGCCGGGTTGCTACTGACCTTCTTCTATCGATTCATGACCGATCTCCTTAGATTCGGTCATATCTACTTGGGGCGACCCCCTCTCTATCGGGTTCGATATAAGAATAAGATCGAATGGGCGTGGGACGAAGCTCAGCGAGACACCATTCTCGCTAAAGCGAAGGGTGGAGCAAAGCCTGAAGTGACCCGATTCAAGGGACTTGGAGAGATGACGCCCGCCCAGTTGAAGGAGACGACCCTCTCCCCAGCTACCCGGGTTCTCTTTCGCGTTAGGCTCTCCGACCCCGAACAGGCGGAACGCGCAGTCAAAGACTGTTTCGGTAAGGACTCGTCTCCCCGATATCAGTTCGTGATGGAGAGATCGGGCGAGGCCGATGAGGTCGACAACTAGATGCGGGACGAGCCGCCGGTTTCGACCCTATAGGTTCGACGAGCTCTAGGAGGAGAACCGTGGAGAGTTGGTGTGGCCGTTTAAAAGTCCTAGCTACCGGAGCTGAAGAGCGCAGGGGGGGCTTTGTACTTTACTGGATGCAGGCTGCTCTTAGGGCGGAGGACAATCCCGCTTTGGATTACGCTATCGAACTGGCTAACCGGGCGGAGTCTCCGCTCGTGGTCTTGGTAACCCTCATCCCGAACTATCCAGATGCGAATCGTAGACATT
Organism: uncultured Burkholderiales bacterium; assembly: GCA_964505925.1. GTDB lineage: Bacteria > Vulcanimicrobiota > Xenobia > Xenobiales > JADMJV01 > JAEXNA01. The sequence continues at coordinate 4,878 of CAZDLH010000186.1, read as the reverse complement.
TTCATTTTTTTCTAGAGGGGGTTGAGGATGCCTGGGAGAGATTGACGAAACTAGGCGCGCATCCCGTGTTTCGTGTCGGGGAGCCCCTGGAAACGGTTTCCGATTTCGCTCGAGATGCCCAAGCCGTGGTTCTCGATCGCGGATATCTGCGCCATCAAAAGCAGTGGTACCGCGCTCTAACCTCTCGGTGCCGCGAGATCGCAGTACCGCTCTATCAGGTCGAAGGTGAAGCTATCGTTGCGCTCGAGACGGTATCGAGTGGGGCGGAGTACGCCGCTCGAACCATACGCCCGAAGCTTCGTCGACATCTTCCTTCGGTGCTCTCGGAGTGCTCTTTTTTGGCTTTGAAGGTGAGTTCGCCGCTTCCAGATATAGACCGGGGTCCTGCTGTTCAAGAGATCGGGCGAGCGTATCTTCGAGATTCGTGGGGCGGCCCAACTCCGGTGAGTGAGCTTGCCCGGGGAGGGTCCTCGGAAGCCCAGCGGCGGCTTCGGCGGTTTCTCGATGGGACGATAGGTAGGTATGCGACAGGTCGAAACCACCCTCACCTAGGGTGCACTTCCACTCTCAGCCCCTACTTACACTTCGGGATGATCTCACCGCGACGGATCGCTTTGGAAGTGCGGGAAACCTTAGGGACCGACGACCCTAATCGAGAATCGTTTCTAGAAGAGCTTCTAGTGCGACGAAGCTTAAGTCAAAACTACTGTCTTTTTAATGAGGCGTACGATGAATACGGAGCTCTTCCCCAGTGGGCACGGACCACTCTAGCTGAGCATCGTGACGATGCGCGTCCCTTCTGCTACCGCTTCGAGCAGTTCGAGGAGGCTCAGACCCACGACCCGTACTGGAATGCGGCCCAGATCGAGATGGTGGAGACCGGATATATGCACAACTATATGCGGATGTACTGGGGCAAAAAGATTCTGGAATGGAGCGGAGACCCCGAGGAGGCCTTTCAGACTGCGTTGACCCTCAACAACCGTTATCTCTTGGATGGGCGAGATCCCGCATCCTTTGCCAATGTCGGCTGGCTATTCGGTCTGCACGATAGGCCTTGGCCCGAGCGACCCATCTACGGAAAGGTACGGTGCATGATGGCTTCGGGGCTCGAGAGAAAAACTGACCCGGAGGCGTACGTTCGAGGAGTCGCGGAGCGTACCGGTCGGAAGGTGCCGGGGGAAAGGTCAAGAGCGTGAGTTCCGCTGGAGAAAGACGGTTCGGATCACATTGTGATCGGTCGCCGCTCCGCTCCTAACAGGAGTTTCCAATTCTTTGCGTATCGCCGTTCCGCACGCGGCATCGTCTGGATGAGGCGTTGTCGGTATCCCCGACCGCACCGCTGCTCGATAAAATGCTCGTGAGCATGTAGGAGATCCGCCACGGCTTCGAAGCCCTCCTCGAGCCCCACTTTGACTTCACCGGAGCGGGGCGGGGCTAGCGGGTCGCGGTCCTTTTGCAGCCTAGAGAAGCAACGGGTGCTGTTCCTGTAAACCAGGTGTCCAGAGCTCTCCTCTACCCAGAATCCGTTCTGATGTAGGACGAAGCGATCTCGTCGAAACAGGGTCTGCCCACTCGCAGTGCTATGCTGACGAGAGAAACCGTTCTCTTCCAAGAGGCCTTCAAGGGCGTCCTGATGCAGAAACCAAAGAGCAGCGGGTAAAGGATTTCTCACATTTCGGCCTCCAGCTAGGTCTGTGCTAACCTTTCTGTTGAGGCGAGGATCTCCTCCGTTTCATGCGCAGGAACTTCCTCTTTGGTACAGATATAGGGGGTGGTGAGCAACGAAATAGCCCCCCATTCGAGTTCCACAGGAGAGCCTTGGATACTTCTCGTGGAAGACGATCCTCTTTTTGCAAAACTTTTTCAACGCTTTTGGGTGCGTTGCTGCCCGGAGATCCCTTGCTGCTTGGTCGGTTCGCTAAAGGCGTTGGCTAGGACCTTAGAAATGAACCCGGGCCCGTCGTTCATAATATGCGATCGCCGCTTGCCTGACGGTAAGTCCGATGACTTTCCGTTTCCGGAAGGTTTGGATAAGCTGATCTGGAGTGCGGACGGAGAAGGCAGGTTCCAAGCTAAGCCGGTTGGGCGAGCTGAACTGGAAGCCGCGGTCGAGAAGATATCGCTACGTTTTGAGGGGTGAGCTATCTAGAGAGGCTCGGACCTCCCCTCTACCTTTACCGAAGAGGTAGCCTCTGCGCAGCTAAGGAATAGAGCGGTGCTAGCATGATTGGGCGTAAGATAACAGGTCTTCCGATGCCTGAAACTCCGAAGGAGGCACCAGCCGAGATCCGACGGCTGATGGAGGCGATCGAGGAGGCCATTAATGAAGGTAAGACCGAGGAGGCAGCGCGCCGATTAGGACGCTGTTTTGATCTCCTTTCTCGTCTCTTTTACTCGGTCTCTATCGCTTTCGTAGGCCACCTAGGGATCGAGGCCCGAGAGAGCCTCGAGACCTCTCCGGGTCCCTTCCCGCAGGTTCAAAAAGGGCTGAAGCAAGCGATGGAGCTCCTCGGCCAAGAGGCGAACGCTCCTTTGTCTAAGAGTTTGCGTTCGGTGTTCTTCGTAGGTGCTACCCGTAAGGTACCCACTCCCCGGCGGCATGCTCGGCTGCTCGATCTGGGCGGGATCCCCATCCGTGGTTACCGCTCGCTGGTGGATTGGGTGGAGCTCGACTCCTCGGCGGAGGAGTTCTCGACCGAGTCTAGAGCGCATCGAGAACTTCTTAGATATCTCCCTATTCTTAAGGAGTGGCTCACGGCGAGCGCATCTTTCTTTCTGGATTTTGAGCTAGAGGAATCCAACTGGACGAACAGCTCGAGCTACCGGCAGTCCGTTTCCGTGGACGAGGGAGTGCTTTTGGAGCTGTCGGTGAGCCTCCCTGAGGAGACGGCTCGGTACGCTCGACCCGATAGTTGGGCTCTCAAGCTTGCCGAGCAAGAGGCGGCGACGGAAGACCCACAAGCGCCCCCTACCGGTGAAGGACAGGTCGAGGAAGAGACCCTCACGGTCGAGTCCGACGAGCTGAAAAGAGCGGTCTCGGCTGCCGTTCTCGAACAGGCTAAGGAGCAGGTTGCGACGCAGGCCCCGCCGGCTGAACCGCAAGCCCCAGCGCGCGACGATACGGTGCCGACGGCTGTGAAGGCGGACGTCGGCTCGAAGCCCGAAGCCCCGAACTCGGGCGAGGAGAGTCGTGACCCGAGCTCGGGCGAGGAGAGTCGTGAGGCGGAGCAGGTTGCGACGCAGGCCCCGCCGGCTGAACCGCAAGCCCCAGCGCGCGACGATACGGTGCCGACGGCTGTGAAGGCGGACGTCGGCTCGAAGCCCGAAGCCCCGAACTCGGGCGAGGAGAGGCGTACGCTCGAAGCCTCCCAGCCGGTAACCCCTATAGAATCCTCAGAGTTGGGGGTCACCGTGGAAGCCGACCCGGTGGTCCTCGCTTCTGCCGAAGATGAAGTGCCGGTTCCGCCCCCGGTTTCCCTGAGTCCTCAGGTAGGGGTCGCCCAAACGGCAGCCCTCGTTGCGAGCGCAGCGCCGATGGGTGAAGGGTCGGTCGAGGCAGCTCGGAGTCTAGCGACTGAAAGCCCAGGCAGCCCAGAGGCGGGGTGGGCGCTCGAGCCCACTGAGATCGCTGCCTCTTTGACCTCGAGGTTCGGCGAGCTCGGCGTCGTGCCAGAGGACTTCGACGAGATCGTTGTCGAGTCCGACTTCCCAGGATTCCTATCTGCGGCTCTCAACGACCTCAACGGTGCGATCGTCGCCAACGACGCCTATCTGATCGTTGGCCAGCTGCAGCGCTCCCTCGACCTGATGGTTCAGCTCTTCGCCGGACTGTCCGCGGCCGTGGTCAACGAGATCGAGTCGAACTGGCTTTTTGAATTCGACCTAGATGGGGGACGCTTCGATCTCGACCTGAAAGGGGACTTGCTTCGGACTTCCCTTAAGCGGTTGGCCACGGAGTGGGAGTCCAGCGATTCGGGGAGCCTGCTCTGGGCGACCTTCTATGATGGGCTAGCAGCGCCAGACGATCCTGAATCGGTGTACCTACACACCTACCTGCTCAAGAGCGACGCCCCACCGGTGACCGGCTTCGTTTCGCTTACCAGATTTTTGACGCTCAAGCCGAGGGAGGGGGAGCTCTCGAGTCGCACCGCCTGTCGAGGAGCCGCGCACCGCTATCTGCCGCTCTTAAGTTTTTGGTTGGAGAACGCGACACCGCTCTTCTTCGAGAGTGAGATCGATACGATCCTGGAGGATGACGGCACGGCGTTGAGCTGGGCTGCTACCGTAGCTGGAACCATCCTCGACGGCACTACGAGCGGCCTATGGTTAGAGGTCGACCCCGAGCGCTGGAATCTCCCTCGTCCCGAGTTGGCTCCGGTCTTCGTCGTGGGCGACGCCCCTGAGCCGCTGCTACTGCTGTCAGAGGAGCTCAATCAGTCCCTCGAGGATCGCGACTACGACGCGGCCGCCCTGTGGACGCGCCTGTCGCTCGACTTCTTGTTGCAGTACTTCGCCGGCTGTCTGGCCGCGCTCTGGCGAGAGCACAGCGAACTTTCGGAAGCGGCCCAAGAGCTCTACTTCCCTGATGCGACGCTCCATCAGCGGGAGCGACTGCTCCTGCTGTCGTTGGGAAGCGTGTCGAGCGATTCGAAAGTCGGAAGTCTTTTAGCCAAAGTTTTCCCTAAGCCGAGTCTGCACTATCGGGCCCTCACGAGAAAGGACTGCCCTCCCGAGATCGGACAGTTAGCAGTCTGGGCAAAGGAGCGTTCGACCGCCGAGGAAGAAGAGCTACTGGTCTACCTGCCTGTTTTAAGAAGCTGGCTCGCCTCGTCCAACAGTTGGTTCTCGGTGAGCGAGCAGCTGTTCGAGGAGCCC
>CAZDLH010000185.1:0-5699 GCA_964505925.1 uncultured Burkholderiales bacterium | reverse complement strand
TCATAAAGTCTTGAGCTAGCTTGTGAGCCATCTCGCGCTCCGGGAAGACCACACGATCGACACCGATCTTCTGGAGAACCTTCCCGTGTAGGTTCGTGCTGGCTTTGGCGATCAGCCGTTTAGCCCCCAACTCTTTGAGAAGCAACGTGATCATGATGCTGGCTTGAATATCTCCACCGATCGCGCAGATCACCAGATCGAACTGCTCTACCCCGAACTCTCGTAACGTTCTCTCTTCGCTACAGTCGGCGATAACGGCGTGGGTCAGTTCGTCGGCGACCTCCTCGACCGCCTGTTCGGACTCGTCGACCCCCATGACTTCAGCCCCTAGGTGGACCAGATCCTCGGCCAACCCCTGGCCAAACCTACCTAGACCGACGATCAAGACCTGTTGCGCTTTCTTTTTTCGCATATCGGTGCGACTCCTTAGCCGAGTAGTATATCTTCCTTTGGATATCGAGAGTGCGGTTTCTGGCGTCTGTGCAGAACTGAGACAGCCAGGGTGAGAGGGCCTACCCGACCGACGATCATCGCAAAGCAGAGTAACAGCTTCGAGGCCGACGAAAGCTCCGGGGTGATGCCGGTGGAGAGCCCGACTATGGCGAGAGCTGAAACACTCTCGAAGAGCAGCTCCGCAAACGAAAAGTCCTCCAGGTAGTTCAACAGCATCGCTAGTACCATCACCGTGAGAAATGCGATGACCGTCATGGCCAGAGCTTGGAAGACCAATCGAATGGGGAGACGGCGCCCGAACGCTTCCACATCTTCAGTACCTCGAGCTTGAGACCACGCGGCCAAGACCAGAACGGCAAAGGTGGTGGTCTTCAGACCCCCCGCGGTGGATCCGGGGGAGCCTCCGATGAACATCAGCAGGAGCAAGAGTTGCCAAGTCTCAGGCAGGAGCTCTCCGGTGGGCACCGTGCTCAGGCCGGCTGTTCTGGTGGTCGATTGAAACATCGAGATGAGGACGCTCGACAGAGGATCCCTACCGACCAGTACACCACCTTGGGATTCGAAGACGTAGAAGATGACAGCGCCGCCGAGGAGCAGAGCGATCGAAGTGGTCAAAACGATCTTGGTATGTACCGAGAGGCGGGGGAGGGCACCGGTGAAGGAGGTCACCAGATCCCGCACTACCGCAAAACCTAACCCGCCCACGAAGATCAAAGAGATCATGACTACGTTCACCCCGATGTGCTCGCTGTAGCGGGCCAAGCTGTCGTCCCATAGACTAAAACCGGCGTTGCAAAAGGCCGAAGAAGCATGGAATATGGCGTAGTAGAGCCCCTGCACTCCAGGCAGATCGCGGAACCAGCACAGCCAGAGAAGGAGTCCTCCGAGCAGCTCGACCGTCAAGATGAAGAAAAGGATGGGTCGAGTCAGGCTGCCTACATTCGATAGGGACATCCCCGGGGTCTGGTCGGTTACCAGCAGGCGGTGTCGCAACCCGAGCTGTCCCCCCAGCAAGACGATGATGGTGCTCGACCATAAAAGCATGCCGAGAGCACCGAGCTGAAACAAGCAGAAGATCACCACCTGCCCGGCAACGGTTAAGTCGGTTCCGGGGTCTAGAACGGAAAGTCCGGTAACGCAGAGAGCGGAGGTGGCCATAAAGACGGCATCGACCATCGGGAAGCCGGCATCCGATACATGACAAAAAGGCAGACTAAGTAGAAGAGAACCCGCAATAATCAAGAGCAGAAGCATCCCGATCATCAGCTGGGAGGGTGTGAAGATGTCTTTCTGCTGCTGGGCGGACAAACCGCGTGATTGGTCTTTAGCAAAGGAGACTCCTTCTACGCAGGGGGGTGCAGTAGGCCTCCTGGGTGGGGGCTGAAAGGAAGGGGTGACTCCGCACGAGAACCGAAAGGCACGGCTCGAAGTGGGTTGATGCGGTACGGCAGAGCTCTTTTCGGACCTTCTGGTTAACCTTCCGGTTAACAGTACGGCTGTGGTTACGTCGAGTAGAAAGAGCGGTTCACCATGGAAAAGCAGAAAGTACTCATCGTGGATGACACGCCTGAGAATATCCACGTTTTGATGGAGACGCTCCGGTCGGAGTACAAGATCGTGGCCGCTACGAGCGGAGCCAAGGCTCTGGCTCTAGCCAAGAGGGAGCCGCTCCCGGATCTGATCTTGCTCGACGTTATGATGCCGGAGATGGACGGGTACCAGGTCTGTCGGGAGCTCAAGAGCGATCCCCGTACCGAAGGGATCCCAGTGGTGTTCGTGACCGCTCTCAACGAGACCGGAGATGAAGAGATGGGTCTCGAGCTCGGCGCTGTGGATTTTATCACCAAGCCGTTCCATCCGGGTCTGGTGAGGGCCCGGGTGCGCAATCAGCTCGAACTCAAACGCCACCGCGATCATCTCGAAGAGGAGGTCCAGCGGCGGACCGCCGATCTGTTGAACGCCAATGCGGCCCGCCAGAAGTTAGAGAACGAACTCGATGTCGCTCGCCGGCTCCAACAGTCGATGCTGCACTCGGGTCGGTGGCTGCCATCCGGGGCCGAATCGGGCGGGCTCGCGGCTCGTCTTTTGCCTGCTCGAGCGGTGGGCGGGGACCTCTACGATCATCTGGATAGGGGAGACGATCGCCTCCTTTTCGCGATCGGAGACGTCTCGGACAAGGGGGTCGCAGCGGCGCTGTTCATGGTCAGGGTGCTCACCCTTTTTCGGTCGATCGCCCTCACCTGTACCGGGCCGGGTGAGCTGTTGGCTCAGATGAACTTCGCTCTGTGCGAGGATAACGACGCTTTGATGTTCGTTACCATCTGCTGCTTCGAGATCGATCTCAAGAGCGGGGAGTGGACTCTGGCTAGTGGGGGACACGAGTCGCCACTGGTGATCGAGGAGGGTACGGTCACCGAATTAACCGGAAAGACCGGGCCTGCCCTAGGCTTACTTCCGGAAGCGGAGTTCCCCGAAATGAGAGGGACTCTCTTGCCGGAGCAGACGCTACTTCTGTATACCGACGGAGCGACCGAAGCTGAGAATGTCGCCCTGGAGCCGTTCGGGGAGGAGCGTCTTCATGAAGCGGCCCTCGAGGCTCATCAGCTCTCACTGAGCGATGTGGTACCGTATCTTCTAAAAAGGATCGCCGATCACGCTGGCGGGGGAGAGCAGTCCGACGACCTCACCTTCTTGGCCTTTCGCCTCCCGAGGGGAGGCACGCGATGAGAATTTCGCTCGACCTGATGAATTCCCGAGAGGTTGTCGAGCAGACTCTGAAGGAGCTAGTGGGATTTCTCGAGGCCGCCGGCTTCTCCGAGGAGCTCATCCACGATCTGCAGCTGATCAGCGAAGAGCTACTGGTCAACGCCATCTCGTACGGCTACCCCGACGGACGTTCGGGCCGTTTGGCCATCACCGGAGAGATCTCGGAGGCTCGCAAGGTGCGATTGGTCTTCTGCGACGATGGGGACCCTTTCGACTTGACTACGGCTCAGGAACGGGACCTCGACGAGGAGCGCCTAGGCGGCTGGGGATTGCCGATGATCAAAGCCCTCTCGGACCGGTTGGAGTATCGTCGCGAAGCCGAGCAGAACATTTTGATGGTGGAACGTGGAGAGAGGGAAACTCCCGAAGTACTAGCGAACGGCTGATGACAGCTGAGCTCTCCGCACTGGAGAGCCGTACTATTGGGAGGTCCGAAATGTCATTGAGTATCGAAGTGTACTGCTCCAAGGAAGGGAAATGTAAGATCGAACTTGCTGGACGTCTCGATACGAACACCGCTCCCAAGTTCGACGAATCGCTCGCCGAGATCGAGCACGAGGAGTTCCCCTTCAAGATCGTCGATCTGTCGAAGCTGGAGTACGTGAGTTCGGCGGGAGTACGATCGCTTTTCAAGGGACGAAAGGCGGCCCACGATGCCGGCGGACAGTTCCTACTACTGAATCCCCAACCTCAGGTGAAAAAGGTTTTCGACATCATTAAGGCGCTCCCGTCGACCTCGGTTTTCACTAGTGAAGAAGAGATGGATCGGTATCTCGACGCCATGCAAAGAAAGAGCCGCTAACCTCCGGCTAGTGCTCGAGCCCGACGAAGTTTTACAAAACGTTTTCAACTCTGTAGCGCCTTAACGCTATCCTTGAGATCACCCGACGTATCGAGGAGTTGTCGTTATGGAGATCATCATTCAAGGGAGCCCGGGCCTCGGGCATAGACCTAGAGTCGCTACTCCTTCGAGCCTCCAGCCGAACGCCGATGTGACGCAACGCGCCGCAGGAGCACCTGCGAACGGACCGTCGACCGAAGCTCGCGCCTCGGTCGAGGGTTCCTCTCCCGAAGAGACGTTCGAACCCAGCGAGGCTTCCGCTCGAGCGGAGCGCATCGGCCGGTACGTTCAGGATAAGAAGCTTCAGGGAGCTAAGCACCTGCGGAGCGCGGCAGGTCTGATAGCGGGTCAGCTCACCGGGATGGCCATCGGATCGATGGTCTTCGCCCCGCTCGCTTTTAAACTCGGAAACCTGTACATCGCCACCGGGGGCGCCGCTCTGACCGGAGGAGCCTTGGCCCTGCTGGGAAGCCACCTAGCGAGCCGGCCCGTGGATGGGCCCAAGGAGAGCGCGCTGACGGAGGCTGCGATGACCGCTGGGGCGGCTTTGAGGTCCCTGCCGAAGATCGCCTACCCCACTCTGGCTGGGCATACGGAAGCCCAGAAAGAGGCGGTCTATCGAGCGCTCGATGGACTTCCGCTCAGCGGAGTGACAAGTGCCCCCACTATCGATTTCGTTCACGGGCTAGACAAGGCGGGGGCAGCGGGTTTGGCGACCCCTCTGTTCTCGCAGAGTCGGATCTTCTTAGACCACGCGAATCTTCCGGACGGCGGACCGTTCACCGAGTACGTGACCATTCACGAGGTGGGACACACTTACGATTTCACGAAAGGCGCTGGCCCTATCGGCAATATCAGCCATCGTGGAGGCGGGTTCGGCCGGGCTCCTTTCATCTCCGGCTATGCGGAGACGAACCGAATGGAGGATTTTGCAGAGAGCTACACGGCGTATCACTTAGAGCCGGACAGGTTGGCTCAGACCGCTCCGGAGAAGTTCGCTCGACTCGAGTCCGCCCAGCAGCACGGCCTGGCCGACCAGGCCCTCGATCGCCCTTCGGTCCGAGACGCCGGAAAGCGGATCGGCACCGCCTTCGAAGCGGCTCCTCGCCTGCGTAACCTACTGGCTCTCGGCTCCAGTCTTCTGTCTCCGTTTCAGCTCTACCGAGGAGCGGTGAAGTATGAACAGGCGGTGGCCAGCAAAGACGGGGAGCAGCTCTTCAACGCCAAGATGCAGTTGGCGATGGGGAGCGCTCTGTTCCTACCGGCGACCGCCCCCTTGAGTCTGGCGGTGGCACTCGATCGGGCCGCCGTGAACCGCCAGCTCGCGGACGGTACGTTGAGCGTAGAGGCGGCCAACGAGCACGCGGACAAAGTGTTGGCGGTCTCCACTGGACCGGTCGGCATGGTGGGCTCGGCTTTCCAGGGTGAACTGAAGCGTCGAGGCCTTATCTCTGGGCAGCACGAGCAGTCCGGCACCGAAGAGAGCGCACCGGCGCGTCCGGAGAGCGACGCGGGAGGCAGCGCGGCTTGGATGGCGGGCGGTTTCGCTTTGGGTGCCGCTGCGGGTGGGGCTGTGGCCCCCCTGCTCCACGCTGGTTCGGCTATCGGTTTGGTGGGGATGGCCGCTCACGGAACGTGG
>CAZDLH010000184.1:0-5699 GCA_964505925.1 uncultured Burkholderiales bacterium | reverse complement strand
CGTCCGCAACGCTTCGACGGGGACACTTACTTCGGATTCGATTCCCAGGTGAACCTCAACTCCCGGGGCACGCTCTCGGACCGGATCGTCCTGAAGGTACGGACTTCGCACTGGCAGTACCACCGGGGGGTCACCTTCGCAGAGTATACCGGTTTCGGATGGAACAGCGGACTCTCCGAGCCTCGCACTCAGACCGTCCACCGTCCACCTTTTCGTTATGAGTCGTACGGCGGTAGGGGAGAGCGTCTCACCATCTACTACAGTGAGATCGATCTTCCGAACGTGCTGTTCACCCCGCCGGCACCCAACGCTATCTACCACCCCGCAGCGGAGCTGTTCGTGGTGGACAGCTTCCCCTATCGCCAGAGGATACACTCGTTGGTGAACACCCCTGCGGTCATCGTTTCGCCCACCTTCTTAGAGGAAGGCTTGATCTACTCGGTTCTCAATCAGGTTCCCGATATAACGCACGATCAGTTTAAGAGCCTTCCTTCCTTGCGGGCGGGGGCTTCCGAGTGGGCGTTTCTCGAGCCTTACCTTCAGCTGCCCGAAGAGCTACCAGACCGGGTGGGGGAGCTGGCTCGGGAGCTCGTGGGAGACCGTGAAGAGCCCTGGGTCCAAGCGTCGATTCTCTCGGCTCACCTCCAGCGGAACTATCTCTATAATCTCGAGGTGGATTTCTACCCTGAAGAGGCCGATGCGGTGGACTATTTCCTGTTCGAGTCCAAAGAGGGGTACTGCGAGCAGTTCGCTTCGACGCTCTGCATTTTGGCTCGGTCAGTGGGGATCCCCGCGCGCTACGTCAGCGGCTATCTCCCCGGCACGTACAACCCGCTTTCGGGTTTCTACGAGGTGCGAGCGAAGGACGCGCACGCTTGGGCAGAGCTGTATATCCCTTCGTACGGCTGGATGATCTTCGACCCTGTGCCCGGTGAGGACTCCACTCCGGAGCTCTCCGAGCCTCCGGTGTTCAACTGGCTGCTGGAGACCCTCTTGGAGTACCTGGGGGCGCCGCTTTGGCTTCAGGAACTCTTGCCGGGCTTGGCGCGCTGGTTTATGGCTCTGGCGGCAGTGGTGCTGGCGATGAGTATCGTTCTGGAGCGGCGTAGGCGACGAAGGGGATACTCGGATCCCGGCTCCGAGCTGTACCCTTTCCTCAAGGAGGCCGAGCGCTGGACCGAACCCCGGCAGAGCTGGGAGACGGTGACCGGATGGTCTCGGAGGGTGGGGGCTCCGGGGCTGAGCCGGTTGGCGGAGATCTACGGAGAGACCTTCTATAGAGGAAAGCCGCTGGACCCTTCGCACCGAGCGGAACTCGAGCGGCTGCTCCGGGAACTCAAGGCTCGAGCGAGAGCTCGGCGTCGCGGCTCGGAAGGCTCTTGAACCGATGCACCCTAGGATCGGACGAGGTCGGGCGGACGGGGGGGTACTCGTCGGTGAGATAGTCGGGAGACCCTAGTTCGGCCGGATTCGAGCGGGCTTGATCAAAAAGGTGCAGGCCGAAGCGGGCGGAGAGATCCTGGCAGACGCGAATAGCCCGCACGCTGCTCCCTCGGTCGTCGAGGAGGGGGCTAAAGACCCCGATGCCGAGCCGCCCTGGAGAGACCGCGATGAGCCCCCCTCCGACGCCACTCTTAGCTGGAAGACCCACTCGGTAGACCCACTCTCCGGTGGCGTCGTACAGGCCGCAGGTGAACATCACCGACAGGATATCGCGGGTGTACTCCTGAGGGATCGCCCGGATCCCGGTGAGCGGGTTCAGGCCTCCGTTGGCCAGGGTGGCTGCCATGGCCGCCATATCTCGAGCGGTGACCATGATCGAGCACTGCTGAAAGTATAGGTCCAGAATCTCTTCCACACAGGGATCGATCATCTGGAAGTTCAGCATGAGGTGAGCTATCGCTCGGTTCCGATGTCCGGTAGTACGCTCGGATATGAAGACCGACATGTCCGCGGAGACCTCGCGCCCGACGTACCTTCCGAACCGCTCGAGCATGAGGTTCAGGCGACCGGTCGGCCCACTGCCGGCCAGAAGGGAAGTGGTGGCGATCGCTCCCGCATTGACCATCGGGTTGTAGGGTCGTTTGGAGGTCTCATCTAGGCGGATGATAGAGTTGAAGGCGTCTCCGGTAGGCTCCACTCCGACCTTCTCTAGAACCGCTTGGCGGCCCCTGTCTTCGAGAGCCATACCGTATACGAACGGTTTCGATACGCTCTGGATGGTGAACGGCCGGGCGCTGTCTCCAACCTCGACGATCTGGCCGTCGGCGGTGACACAGCAGATCCCGAACCAGTCGGGGTCGGCTTTGGCTAACTCCGGGATATAGTCGGCGACGGTTCCGTCGCGCAGCCCCTTATACCGCTCGTGGATCTCCTCCAGTGCGCAGGTCAGAGCTTCTAGCGAGAGATCTGCCCGCTCGTCTTGGTCTGCCTGGCTCATCTACCTTCCGGATTCGGAGGAGCCCAGTTTGCGGGGTCTCGAGCTGCTGTCTATCAGGGTCTGGTCGGACCGCTCTTGCAAAAGCCTGACCAGAGTCTCGATCTGGGTCATCAATGAGTCGACTTTCCCCTCGTGGACGGCACCGGCAAAGAGCAGTTTCCAGAACCCTACCGCCCCGATGAACAGCCCGAAGACCGGTACCACGAAGCCGGAAGCAGCACCGAGCCCAAGAATGGAGAAGCCGGTCCACCTGCCGCTCTGGCGCCCCTGTTCTATAAACCTCGACAGGCTCTGCTCTAGGGCCGTTAGGTCTTCCAGCTCCGAGAGAACGATCTGTACGGCCCTTTCGAGTCGTTCCGTTCTCTCTGGGCTCTCTCGCAAGGTAAAGGTGGAGAGATCGCTATCTAGACCCTCGGCGCTCAAGAAGAGATCGATGGTGACAATGTTTTGTTGGGTTATCAGGAGCTCTTGGTCGACCACGACTCCGTCGCGAACCCAGTAGACCCGAGAGTGGCTCAGGGCCGATACCCAGTGCTCTTTCTCTTTTTTGTTGCTCGATGTGTGCAGCCGATAGTTCGCACTCATAAGGAAAGGAGTGGGAGTGTTCCATTGGAGGTCTCGACCCCCCATAGCGACCCTCGACAGTTCGCGCGTCGTCGGATCGGGAGTACTGTTCGTTCCGAAGGCCGCTCGGCTGCTCCGAGCGACGAGCTGTCCCGAGAGGGTACCGGATGGAAGAGAGAGGCTAGGAAGGTCGGAGGCCGGCGTCCCGATGGTCAAGGGGTAGGAGATGAGCTTGGCGCTCCTCTTTCCGACATTCTGGATGGCGTCGAGCCTCACGCCGTCCACGGTGAGCGCTTTGGGGCACATATAGGCCCAGGTCAGAAGCGTCGAAAAGAGCTCCATGTTGGTCCGGCCGGCCTTCGTCCCGGCTGCGATCCAGCCGAGCAAACCGGAGAGCTCGCGCCCGTCTCGGGGGAGGATCTCGAGCAGAAAATTGCCGCTGGTACCCGTTTCGTGCGGCACTTTTTCGAATCTCTCTTCGTCCCATACGAGCCGCTCGTATTCGAACGGGAGAAGGATGGCGAACGGCCACGAAAACTGGAGTCCTAAGACGCGCAGGGCCACGCTGAGGTGGTCGAGGCCGGCATCGCCGGACGGATCGGGATCGTAGAACACCTCTTCGATCCGATGATAGTTCCAGTTCTCGACGGGAAACTCGATCTCGATACTCCGGGAGCTTAAGCGCACGACGATGCCGTCTTCGCCCGGTTGAACCGTCGCTGCTTGGACGACCTTCAGGATCCAGGCGCTATGAAACGGTAGAGAGAAGGCCGAGAGTTTTTTTAGCGCCATCTCTTTGGATAGGGTGAAGACACCCTCGTCGACGGCCGTACCTTCGCTATGGTGATCTCGTAAGAAACGTTCGAGTTCTGAGGGCGCTTCCATCGAATTATGATTTGAGGAAGAGAGAACGATTCCTCGTTTGCCGTTCTTTAACGAAGCTTTAGGATTCCCGGGAATTCCACCTGGCTCGGCCCGTTGAATCTTCTGAAAGGGTTTGATTATGAAAGTGCTTATGAAATCCGTACGGTGGTCGGTCTGCCTTCTCTTGGCAGCCCTCTTGACAGTCCCGGCGGCCGCCCAGAACTTCCCCTTCCCGGGGTCCAGGGACGGAGGGATCGGTGTGGGCGATGTCATCTCTATTATCGGAGGGATGTCGCGGGACCGCTCTCCGGTCTACACTCGGGGCAGGACCAACGATCGTGGAGTCCAGGTGGAGACGCTGATCGGTATCGGGACGATCCTCTACGATCTGTCCAGACAAGGTACCGTCCGAGAGGGCCCGACCCCCTATCCGTACCCCCATGAACGCTATCCTGCGGATCCTTCGGTTCACTACCCGGATCCGTCCGAGCGCCTACCCCACCCGGGGAGTGTGGCTGTCCGGCCTTCGGGCTACGACTATATTTCGAATCGCGGAGCGCCGATAAGGCTGGACTCTCGCAGCCTTCCGCTCACGGTGAACGCCGGCGATACGCGCAACCGCGACGTCGTTCGAGCGGCCATCGATATGTGGAACGGCGCCGGGGTGGGAGAGCTGTTCCGGCTGACGAACGGGGCAGCGGACCTGACCGTCGATTGGTCGGGGCGCGATGTCTCACCGGGAGCTCGGGCCGAGACCCGTATGACCCGGAGCGCTCAGCGGGTGGTCCCCACGGGCCTGCTCGTTCGCACGGACGGGCGCTCCGCTGAAGAGTTGGCTCGGGTGGTCGCCCACGAACTAGGACACGTTGTGGGACTCGACCACTCGAACGACCGGAGCGACATTATGTATCGCTCGGAGCGCAGGGGCCCGTTGGCTTTGAGCCACCGCGACCAACAGATGGTCCAGTGGCTCTACGCCCAGCCGAACTACACTCCCGTCATCGGTAAGACCCGTCTGGATCGAACCGACAATATAGCTCGCTATCTCGAGGAGCTACCTTCGGCGGGGGAGCCCAGCCAGAGCGTCTGCCGGTTTCATTCCCACTAACGCGCCGTTCCTGAGCGGGTCAACGCGACCGCCAAGCCGCTAGTCAGCAGCCCCATTCGGGGTAGGTCTAGGGTGTCTGGGCGGTCGCTCGGTTGGTGATAGTGAGGGTTTCGGAAGTTGGCCGAATCGGTCAGCATAAGGCACGGGCGTCCCGCTTGCCAGAACGCGAGGTGATCCGAACGACCAAAGTCGCGCAAGGCTTTCCCCTCGGGACGCATCAGAAGCTGGTCGGGAACGGCTAGAGGGATCAGGTCTAGCGGCTGGCTTTCGTCGGCGATGGCAGCCTCGAAGGCTAGCAGGAACCGCCGGACCCACGGGGCGTCGCAGACCCGGTGCAAGAGGGCCAGAAAATCTCCTCGGAAGGAGCGCTCGGCGAGCGTTCGATGAGCCTCTGGAAAGAGGGCCGGAAGGACCTCTGGATAGTCTTGGCTGTTCGGTTCGTCGCTGAAGTATCCCACGCTCTCGAGGACGAGCGCGGGGCAGTCGGGGAGATGCCCGCTCTGAACGAAGTGATGAGCGCCCAGTAGGCCGCACTCCTCGAGATCCGGCAAGAGGACGGCGAGCTCCGGACATTCCCTGGCGACCTCTAAAGCTACCGCCAGCGCCGAGCCGTTGTCGTCTGCTCCCGGGCTTTCGTCGACCGTATCGTAATGGGCCACGATGAGCGCCGTCGGTTGGCCTTGCCGGGGATAGCGTTGGACTCATGAATGAGGGTTCGGCAGT
>CAZDLH010000183.1:0-5706 GCA_964505925.1 uncultured Burkholderiales bacterium | reverse complement strand
CTTGTCTTCTCTCTTTGCAGAGTAGTCGGACCGCCCGCTCTACGGAGCGACCGCGTATCATCCTTTCCGCTCGCGCCGCCCGCCGGGGCGGGTTCAGTCCGAGGACCTCGGCTGGATGAGTTCCTAACCTCTGCCCTCAGGCAGGGTCTCTAAGGTTGTGAGTCTAGCACTGCCGTTAGCGGTCTGCAACCGTACACAAACCCTAACAGCAGAACGGCTCATCTGTTACGGTAGTACGATACAGTCGAGAACCGTTTAGCGTCGAGGCTCCTCAATCCTGTCCCGAGAAGGCACTCTGGGCTAGAGCTGCTCTAAGGCGGCTCGCCACTGCTCGAAGCGCGACCCGCAGTACCATAAGCGGACCGTGCCGAACTCTCGGTGGGGATCGAGGTCCGGCACCGCACTCCCGCACACCTCCCCCAGAACCTGCGCTCGTTGGTGAGGGGGTGTCGAAAGGCGGGTGTCGGCCACCAGGATCTCCGACCCCCCCTCCAGGGCTCGGTCTAAGAGCGGCAGCTGCTCCTCATCGTAGAACATATCGCAGAAGGCGATGAGCTGGTGTCGACCCGGCTCCCAGGTCGACTCGACCTTCACCGTCACTGCGTTCAGCTGCGCCTGGAGAAGGCAGCAGAGCCGGCTATGGGGGTCGGTGTCGTAGGCGGTAGCTTCGGCCCCCGCGAGGGCGGCGGCCGAGGCCAGCACTCCGCTACCGGCCCCGAAGTCGAGAAAGCTGCGCCCCTGCACTAGCCGGGGCGAAGTCGTGAGCAGTCGGCAGAGCAGCTCGCCGGAGGGCCACAGCAGCGACCAGAACGGCGGTGCGTCCATCACCGCGGCCACCCGGTCGGCCGGCAGCGGCGCTCGCCCCGAGCCCTCCTCGATCAAAGCCGCCCGCAGTGCCCCCTCGGGCGACCGATACAGCCCCAGTTCAGCACCGGGGATCAAGCCCTTAAGGTGGGAGAGCAGCTCCCGGCTCGCGGGGAGGGCTCGAAGCTCCTGGGCTCCCTGGGAAATTCGTACCCAAGCAGCGGATTTCAGCACGTTTTCAGCCTCAAGGGAGAGAAAGAGGTTAAGGTGAGGAAACGTTCGTTCATATCGATTCTCCTGCTCTACTCGTTATGGGCCACGGCCGGAGCGCTGCCGGCGGCGGCCCGGGCTGGCGAAACGGTCCCCGAACCTGCGCCCTCCGGGCACGTTCGTTCGGTGGACGCCGAGTTCGAAACCGCGCTCCCCTCGCCCCACCCTTGGACCGAAGTGGGAGCCTCCAGACGGGGTCCGAGGGGCCCGAAACTCTTTCCGCCGCCCTACAAAGCCTCGCCGCTCGCGGTTTCGGCTCCTTGGTCGGGGCGAGACTCCTTCCAGCTCGATTCCGCTGCCTTAGCCGAGGCCGGCTCCAGCGAGGCCGCCTCCGAGACGAGTGAACTCGATCTGAGTACGCTGCGGCTCGCGGGCGAACGAGTGGAACTTCCGAAGCCTCGCTCGGTGACCAGCGACAAGAGCCCGCCCAAGCTGTTCGGCAAGAAGAAGATCGCTAGCAGCGTGACCACCTTCGCCGAGTGGACCGGAAGCGGGCGGGACAACGCCTTTCAGGCCGGGCTCGACGTTTCGCTCTTCTCTCGAAGCAAGCTGAGGGTGACCCATCGGGTGCATCCGTTCCGCCCGGCTCGCATTCTCGAAGAGGGCACCGTGACGGAAGCTTCCCTAGGTGTAGATCTAGGCTCGGGCGGAATCTTTCGCCTCACCGGAAAGCGCGGCGACCAGGAGACCGAAGTCGGAACCGGACTGTTCTTCCGCCCCAGCTCTTCTCTGGAGGTCGGGGCTCAGGCTCGCGCCACCCGGGCTACCCCGGAGAGCGGCCAGAGCCAACCCTGGAACTCCCCCACCCTAGAAGGAAGACTGCGCCTCACCTGGTGACCTCCTGACGGAGGTCGGTGAAGCGCAGTCTTACCGAAAGGCGGAGTCGGCCGAGGCCGACTTCTAGGATCGCTCTTAGCTCGAACGTCCGAAGCGCTTGTTGAAGCGCTGAACTCGACCCTCGGAGGCAGCAGCGCGCTGCTTACCCGTATAGAAAGGGTGCGAATCGCTCGTGATTTCGACCTTGAATACCGGGTACTCATTGCCGTCCTCCCACTTCATCGTCTCTTTAGGACGCTGGGTGGACTGAGTCAAGAAACAGTGGTCGGTGGAGATATCTTTGAAGATGACGGTGTGCATCTCCGGATGGATCCCTTTTTTCATGAGTTGGCTCCTCACTTTTCAACAGTGAGGCGCATTATACAAAGCCATCTCCGAAAGAACAAGGCCTGGTGCGATATTCTTTACGGGAGGGCTGAAAGGGGCCCCTTCGACGGCTGCCCGTCCCCCGGTCTGCCGGGGTTCGACTCGCCTTCTGCGAGCGATGAGCCGCAGCGTCGACAAAACCGATCCCCGGTCTGGGGGGAAGCGCCGCACTGCCCGCAGGCCGGAACCTGGGGGAAGCGCTCACCGCAGCCGCCGCAGTGAGCGTCCTCTAAGGGGGCCGCCCGGCCACAGCCTTTACAGTTGCGGCGCCGGGGTCCGTCCCATACCGTATGGAGCGCGATGCCCAGGAGCGATGCCCCCGCCACCTGCCAGCCCAGCTCCGGTCCGAGCTCGCGCCACAAGACAGGATCGTAGAGCCGGAGCTCTTCTTGCCCCAGCTTTAAGAGCAGCGCGTTGACATCGGAGAGCTGAAGCTGGAGCGGGGCGAACTTTCCGGTGCCCCAGCTCCTCATCCAGGCTTCAGCGGTCCACCACAGGTAGCTCGCCGCCACCAGTCCAGCTCGGATGGGCCAACGGAGCGCCCCCCAGCCCAAGGCCCTACCCACCAAAAGAGCGGCCAGCGCCAGGAACACAAGTCCGGTCCGGTTCCAGGCTGGGGCCGGTAAGGAAAGGCCCAGTACCGGCAGACGAAACCACGGGAGAAGCACCGAGCAGACAGCGCAGAACGCCAGCAGTAAAGCGGTGAAGCGAAGCCACCCATCCCGCGTCCCGAGCCTCACTCAGATACCGTCGTAGGAGTCCTGCCGCCGCAGCTCCTGCTCGGTTTCAGGGAGGCCGTAGCCCCCCACTTCGACCTCGATGATCTCCTCGATCTCCTCCTCCACCTCCTCGTAGAAAAGGTGCTCCGGCAGCCAGGTCGGGTCCGGTCCTCCGAAAAACCAGTCCACCAGCTCCACAGCCTGTATCCGGAGCTCGTCCGGCTGCTCGCTGAGAACGTGCTGAGGACACTGGATGGCCACCACCAGAACCGAAGAGGGTCTGAGATCCCGGCGCGCTTCGTTCAGGCAGCGATAGATAGCGTCCG
Organism: uncultured Burkholderiales bacterium; assembly: GCA_964505925.1. Classification (GTDB taxonomy): domain Bacteria; phylum Vulcanimicrobiota; class Xenobia; order Xenobiales; family JADMJV01; genus JAEXNA01. The sequence goes on along the minus strand of CAZDLH010000183.1, from coordinate 2,384 downwards.
CCTCTACCATTCGTAAGAAGTTCTCGTACTTTGTCATCTAGTACGTCCATTCTTAAGACGGGAGACTGTCGCCTGCCTGTCGAACCGAGCGCCCATGAGCCGATCTCAGCAGCATTGCGTGTCTCCAGCGTACGGGTTTGCGACGCCCCGATTCAGCGTCGTAGAGACCTCGAAGCGGGCGCCCGACAGGTCGCGAATTCACCGAGGACCGAATCGCGAACCCGTCTTCGCGTTCCCCTCGACGATCGGGTAGGTCCCTGCAGCATGACTTTCACTGCTCTCATCGTAGAAGCGGACCTCCCCCTCCGTCGGCTCATCGAACGCACGCTGCACCGACTAGACTACCGCACGACGGCCCCCGAGCCGAAGGAGACGGAGCAGGTCCTGGCTCAGAACCCCCGATTCGACGCGGTGTTCTGGTCGTACGATCTGCTGATCGGTCGGAACATGAACTCGCTGCGCAGCCAGCGGCCCGAGTCCGAGCTGTGGATACTGGTAGCGCCGCCCGGGCAGATCGAAAACTGTCCCAGCCCCTTTAACAGGGTCTTAGTGCAGCCGTTTCGCCTCGACGAGCTAGAGGCAGCTCTCCAAGGGGGCAGCTGTTCGCCCTGCGACGATCCACTCATGCAGTTCATGCGCGAACGAGAGCAGCAGTTCTGCCGCTTTCGTCGTAAAGAGTTCCAGCTCCGGGAGGCTCATAGGCATCTCAAGGAGCTCGAGCGGATGAAATCCACTTTTCTCTCGCTGGTCTCCCACGAGCTGCGCACCCCGCTCACCATCATCTCCGGCAACCTCCACGTTCTGCGCAAGCTGGCCGCCAAAGAGGGCAGCGAGATCGCCGCCGAGTGCCTCGCTTCGGCCCACGAGGGGACCTCCCGACTGAGCAAGCTCGTCGACGAACTCCTGCGCTTCACCGTCGCCATCCCCCAGCAGCGGGACCGCTGGGACCTGCACCTCACCCTGGGCCGACTGGTGAGCGAACTCCAGCCGCTGGCCCGAAGCCGGGGGTTAGGCCTGACGCTGAAAGCCGACAGGCTACCCATCGAAGGGGACCCCGCGGGTCTGCCCGACGCTCTGCACCAGATCGTGGAGAACGCCCTTTTGTTCAACCGCCCCGGCGGCAGGGTCGAAGTAGCGGGCCGCGCCGCTCCGGGCGGCGAGTGGCTCGAGATCGAGATCTCCGACGACGGCCCGGGCATCGACGTGAAGGAGCTCGACAAGATCTTCCACCCGTTCTACCAGATCGCCGACGTGAACACCCGGTCGGTGGAGGGGCTCGGACTTGGCCTGGCCTTAGCCCGCCGGACCATCGAAAGCCACGGAGGGCGGCTCTCCCTCGAGAGCGTTCTGGGGCAAGGCACCCGAGCCACCATCACGCTACCCAGCCGCTCGGAGGCGGTGCTCCCCCTGCCGCGGGTTCACGAAGCGATGCGCCCCCCGGCCGCCGACGATCATCACGGGCTGCGAGAGTACGCTCAAGAGATGTTCGAAGCTCTAGAAGCCGAAAAGATGCGCCGCCGTCACGCCGAAGAACAGAGGACGCTAGTAGAGCAGACCTTCATCGAGACTTTGATCTCTTTGATCCGGCTGGTCGACCCACGGGTCAGTGGGACCACCAGCCAGAGCGAACGGGTGCTAGACTACGCCCGGGCGGTAGTGCACCACCTGGACCCCACCCTGCTCAGCAGGCCCGAATTCCTGTACGCTATGCTGCTGTACGACATCGGCAAGATCGGGGTGGCCGAAGCGGTCCTGTCGAAATCCGGCGGGCTGACCGAACAAGAGCGGCGTTCGGCCCAGGCCCACGCCGAGATCGGCGCCGAACTGCTGACCTCGGTCGGCGTGCTCCAACCGGCTATCGACGCGGTCCGGTCGCACCACGAACGGTGGGACGGCAGCGGCTATCCCGACGGCCTCAAAGGTAAAGAGATCCCTATACTAGCCCGCATCATTGCGGTGGTGGATAGCTTCGATGCCATGACGGTGGACCGCCCGTATCGCCGAGCTCTCCTGCCCCAAGAGGCCCGTCAACAGATCGAGGAGGGGGCGGGCCGCGCCTTCGACCCTCAGGTGGTGCAGGCGTTCCTCCGAGGATGGAGCGAGATCCAGGCAGCCTGCGAGAAGTCGAACACCACCTTCCACCTTGAGAGTCTCGAGCCCCGGTAGAGAAGCCCCCGGACGACCCTAAAAGCGCCGAGCCTAAAAGTGGGGGGCCTAAAAGTGCCCTACTGCCCGCCGGTCATCAGGCTGCGGGCTAGCTCGTCGAACTCCGCCTGAGCGGCCTTGATCTGGGGCTCTTCCGACTCCGGCAGCGGCTCTTCAAAATAGGCGTACAGGGCCGTCTGCAAGCTCTCGTCCTCGATCGGGTCGAGCAATTCGGCGAG
>CAZDLH010000182.1:0-5714 GCA_964505925.1 uncultured Burkholderiales bacterium | reverse complement strand
AGCTCTCGGACTAGACGGGTCTGAGCTTCGGCGAGCAGGGCGAACATGTACTCGTTGATGCGGTACCGATGGTCCCAGGGGCAGAGCACGTTCTGGTTCTCGCGGACCCCGGCGGTCGAGACTTTCGCTTCCTCGGCGAAGACCTGGATCTGGTCGCGCAGCTCGATCCGCTGGGCTACCTCCGGGGTGAGGCGGAAGCTGCTGGCCCCCGGGTTGGCCAGGTCGAAAGGAGGAGAGTTCGAGATCGGGCCGTTGATCTTCTCCCAAGCAGCCAGACTGTTGCGAGTCTGGGATAGGTAGTACTCGCGCATCTGCTGTCCGGTCATGTTCGGGTGTACACTCAGTTGGGCTTGGCTCATGGGATCGGTCCTTTCGGTCGGTGCTGTTTAAACGAGCTCTTCGGGGTCGGCGAGCGTCGACGGCGTGACGGTCGCCCTTGCCGGGGCCAGACCTACGCCTGAGAGGCCCCCGTACAGGGCCACCGAGTCCCCGTCTTCGAAATAGGTGCGGTGCGCCCCTGAAGCGCTGAGCTCCAGTGGCTTCGCCCCGTTGACGGTGCGTTCTAAGAGACAGGCTTCCGATCCTGGTTCAGGGCCGCTGACGGTGCCGGTCGCGATCAGATCTCCGGCGCGGATAGCGGTACCGTTACTACACAGGTGGGTCAACATCTGAGCGGGCGACCAGGCGAGGTGGCGTAGATCGGTCCGGCATAGAGCGGTCGTGGCACCATCGGTCTCGAGTTCGGCCCACAGCGGAAGCTTAAAGTGGTGCGGTGAGGTTTCCCGGAGATGCGGGAGAACCGGGTGGTCCGAATCGAGATTCGGGCAGCGGTACGGCTCGAGCGCCTCCATCGGCGTCACCCAAGCGCCCACGGTGGTGGCGAAGCTCTTGCCGAGAAACGGGCCCAAGGGTCGGTACTCGTAGCTTTGGATGTCCCGAGCCGACCAGTCGTTGAGGAGGACGGCGCCGAAGAAGAGTCGATGGGCCTGCTCCGGGAGCAGAAGGTCGGTACCCGGGCTCCACGGGCGCAGAAGAAAGCCCACCTCGAGTTCGTAGTCGAGTCTACGGGTGGGGCCGAAGTGCGGGGAGGGAGCGCCGCTGTCGGGGAGGATCCCCCTGGGTCGGGGCACGGTCCCCCCACTGACCGCGATGGTCGAGGAGCGCCCGTGATAGCCGATGGGTAGGTGGAAATACTGCTGCGGCAGCGCATTTTCTGGTCCGCGGAAGAGGGTGCCTACCCGTAAAGCGTGGTGGCGGCTGCAGTAGAAGTCTACGAAGTCCCCTGCGGCCACCGGGCAGTGTACCGCTGGGTCGTCGGCCGGATACGGAGCGAGCGGTCTGTAGGCTTCCGATGGTAGCGCTTCGATCCCCTCCTTTAGGAGCTTTTGAAGGAGAGCGCGGACAGCCAGGTGAGTCTCCCTGGGGAGTGCGATAAACGGGTTGAGCGTGCTCCCGTAGAGCGCTGTGCGCGGTAGGTCCAGGCTCTCGAGCGGGGCCCTCGGGTGCTCCGAGAGCCGGCCTAAGGATACGGCGAAGTCGCCGTAGCGAACGCACAGATTGGGGAGGTCGGGCTCCGCACTCTTTTCACCGCTGTGGGGAAAATCGACCAGTCCGTAGGGGAGGTGTTGCAACGAGAAAGGGTCGGAAACAGGCATCGGCGCCACTTGGCCCCCGGCGGCTCGTCCCCCTGCTTCGGCCGGGGAGGGAGGGCGGCGGGGGAGGCCGGCGTTCAATGGGAGAACCCTACGATATGAAAGAGTTCCCGTTTCAAGGTTTCACGATCCTCTACGGCACTTCCGCCCGGGACAACGACCGGATCTCCACCGAGCTAGCGCAGAACCAAGATTTTTGGTACCACGCTGCGGGGTTCGCCGGATCGCACGTACTGATCCGCAATCCTGACACGCTCGCCGATCCGCCGAAAGATGTGGAGACGAAGGCCGCGGAGATCGCGGTCTACCACTCGAAAGCCCGGACCGCTCGGGGTAAGATCGAGGTGCACGCTTGCCGGGCCGGTCAGGTCCGCAAACCTCCGAACTTTCCGCCGGGAAAAGTGCAGATCAGCGACTTTCGTCGGCTCAAAGTCTACCCGCCGAAGAGCGACCCGACCTCTCTTTAGAAAGGGTGTGGTGGGCTCGTCGATAGCGAAAATGGTGAGCGACTTAAGTTCCCGCGAGGAAAAAGCCTGGGACGGAAGGAAGCGGTGCTATATGTCTACCTTAGCTTGCCCCGCTTGCCGTAAAGTCCGGTTGGACTCCGTAACCGATGCGGAGTCCGGTCTCGAGGTCGATACCTGCCCCAGCTGTCTCGGGGTCTGGTTCGACGCCTCGGAATTGGAGGAGTTCTACCGCTCTCCCCAGCTCCAGAAGCGCCTCACTCCCGCAGGGGGGGGCTCGGTGCACCACACCTACGAGATCAGCACGAAAGTCCGACGGTGCCCCCGCTGTCGCGATGCGATGGACGCCCCCTTGGTGGGCGGGATCACGTTGGATGTGTGCCGCGGCTGCCGCGGTGTCTGGTTCGACAACGGAGAGCTCCGCAAGATCACTGAGATCCATAAGACTCGAGGGCTCAAGGGGGACGAGGTGGTCACCGAGCAGGTGCGGCAAGGGATGCGCGGCAAGACCAAAGGTGGTAGCGGGCCGGGCGAGGTCCTCAGCTGGTTCTTCAACTCGTTCTTGTCGACCAAACTGCGTTAGGATCCCGCTGCGGCGTGGCGGCGCTGCCGTTCCGGGAGCTCGGCTGTCGGTTGGGCGCGCGGAGCGCTCCTTAGCAGCGAGTCGGCCGGGAGCGCCTCTCGGAGCGCTTTCGGTAGCGGTCGAGGGCGGTCTCGCTGCAGATCCGATGCTAGCAGTTCCGCCGCTTCGGCAGCGCTCCACCCCTCTTTCTGCAGCTGGGCGAACAGCTCTAGTGCTAGCCGGGGTGCCCCGATCTTGTGGGTCGTCCCCAAGCTCCGATACAACTCTTCGGAGAGCTCCAGGAATCGATGGAAAGCAGAATCGACAGGGGCGAGCAAGCTTTCGAGGGTAGAGCGAAAAAGGCCGCGGTTAGCGATGAGATCCCAGAATCGAGCGAAGCGCTTCATCAGCTGAAGCTCCTGAAAGGTCAAAGTGCTACTGTGCAGCAGCTCGTAGGGCGGGTCCGGACTGTAGCGAAGGTCGAACTCCTCTTCGAGGGCTACCAGCGGCGTTCCCCGGAGCCGTTTGAGGATCCCTACTTGGATCTCCTGGGGGCCTAAGGCCCACAAGCGGTCGAAGCCTCGACCGAAACCCTCGAGATCTTCACCGGGAAGGCCTACGATCAGGTCCACGTGGAGGTGCACTCCGGTCTCGGCCCGGAGGTAAAGCAGATTCTCTTCAACCCGACGGTAGTTCTGTCGGCGCTCGATTCTGGCGGCCACCTCCGGGTCGAAGGTCTGGACCCCTACCTCGAACTGCAGGCAGCCCCCTGGGAACTCCCGGATGGCGTCTTTGAGTTCACTCGGAAACCGATCGGGGATCATCTCGAAGTGGACGAATAGCCCCGGCTCGTACCGTTCCCGAAAGAATCGCAAGAGGCGCAGGCCGGTGTCCACCTTGAGATTGAAAGTGCGGTCGATGAACTTGAACTGCCGCGCGCCGCGATGCCACAGTTCGGCGAGAGCGGCTTCGAACCGATCGAGATCGAAACTGCGCACAGACGGATCGAGAGACGACAGGCAGAAACTGCACCGGAAAGGGCAGCCCCGGGAGGCCTCAAGGTAGACCGTCCGATGGCGCAGGTCCTCCTCTGTGTAGAGGTTATACGGTAAGGTGAGACTCTCCGGCTTGGGTCTGGCTCCGAACTGTACTTTGTTGGCTGGAGGGTCGCCGGCTAGTAAGCGGCGGCACAGTTCAGCGAACAGTAGGTCCCCTTCTAAGAGCACGACGTAGTCGGCGAGTTCACAGATCTCTTGCCGATCGGTTTCGTAGGAGACCTCCGGGCCGCCGATCACGATCGTCACTTGGGGGGCTACCAGTTTGAGCTGCCGGACAACGGCTGTAGTGGGCGCCACACTCCAGATGTGTACGGAGAAGCCTACGATGATGGGCTCTAGCTCCAGGATCTGCTCCACGATGTCCGAGGGGCGATCGCTGATGGTACCCTCGAGCAGTTCGCACTGCTCTTCGAGCTCTCCCAGATTAGCTTTGAGATAACGAAGAGCCAGCGAGGGGTGGGTGTAGCGAGCGTTCAGGCTGACTAAGACGATCTGCGCCACGGTGAGGTTAAAGGCCGACGGCCCCCCCGAAGGTCACGAGCAGCGAGCCGATGAGAGTAGTGAAGGAGCCCATGAACGCGGCTTCGCTATCGACGGCGGCGGCACCTACAGGTGTGACCGGAGACGAGGTCCCTTCTAGTGACCGTTCGCACCCGTAGTGAAAGGCTAAAGAGCGAGGGGCTCGCCCGGGCGCTCACCGAGGAGCTTCGAGCGGCCCGCGCCTTAGCTCAACAGGAGCAGACGGACGTAGTGCTCGTTTTCCGTCCCGCGTCGGCGGGTCCACTTCATCGGCTTCGTAGCGGTCGCGGTGATCCTGCCGATCTCCCAGATGACAGCCAACTTCTAGGAGAAGGTCTCTTGTATCTCTTGCTGGGGCTCGATGTAGGACCCACTAAATCGAGAGAGGCTCCTCTGCTTTCGGCAGAGGAGCCTCTCGGGAAGGGTGCGCTCGGAGAAGTCTTGCTAGGCGTTCTTCGGAGCGACCTTGATGCGGTTGAGTTCGTACATCTGGGGCCACCAGTCGAACATCGCCTGGCGCTCTCCGTTCTGCACGAAATAGGAGACGTAGTTTTTGTGGCTCACCGAGAGTTCGGTGATGCCGTGCTCTTGGACGGGTCGGACCTCACCAGGCTGGGGGCGAGCATCCCCGTTAGCGTCGAGCCAGACGAAAAGTCCATCGAGTTCGGCGCCCTCGAGGCGACCGTTCTTATCGGTATCGAGGGCCTTCAGGGCTTCGAACCCATCCTTATAGCCGTTCGCGGTCCCGAATAGAGAGGTTCCGTCGATCGAACCGTCCGGGTTCGGTCGGCAGAGAATTCCGTCGTCGGGGCCTGCCCACTCCATGAGTACGGGGAACTTGTCACCGTAGAAATCGAAGAAGGCCAACCGTTCGGTGTGCAGCTTTTCGTGGGGGAGCCACTCCCCGCCGGAGGCTTGAATCTTGCCGTCCCCATCCATATCGAGAAGGATCGGGCTGACGGTGTTCAAGGTGGAGATCTGCCAGGTGGCGAGCTGGTTGTACTCGTTCGTCGTCACGGCGTCGAGAAAAGTTGTGGTGGTCGTGATCTGGTCGACATCGACATTAACGTCGCTGCTGCCGATGGCTATCCAGGTGAAGTAGTCGTTCGGGTCGCCGATATAGTCGACTCCGAACTGGGCCCCCTGGGTGTCCACGGTCTCTTCGAAATCGGTGGTCTGACCGGTCTGGACCTCCTCGTAGTTCTGGGAGACCAGGTCTAGGCGATCTCCGGTCTGCTCATCTTCCAGGACTCGATAGACGTTCTTGCGTCCCGGCACCTGGGTGATGTCGTAAAGACGAGTTCTCATCTCCGCCAGAGCAGTGGCGAATTCGGCATCCTGCTGCTGCTCGACATCGATCGTTTCAAGCAGCTCAACGATACCCGCGGTCACGTGCTCGGCGACGAATTGCTGCGCGCAATCGCCCGCCGGCTGCGCCTGGTCGTGGACGAGGCGGCTA
>CAZDLH010000181.1:0-5793 GCA_964505925.1 uncultured Burkholderiales bacterium | reverse complement strand
ACCCAAGAGCTGGAGTTCGCCCGGGAGTCGATCCGGCTCCGGGGTCAGCCCGCAGCGCGAAAGTGGGACTTCGCGGCTCGCTATCTGGGGCATAGCTCCGATAAACTCGCCGTAGCGGCCTACAGTATCTTCGCCACCGCTCCTTTGAAAGAGGTTCAGAACAGAGCCTCGATGGTTGGGCGCGATCGCCTCAGAGCGTGGGTGAGGGACCCCTCTCGGCCGGAGGAGCAGAAGGCGCTCATGCTCTTGATGCTCCTACCCGACCTGGCCGCCGCGGATGGCGCGTGGGTGAACCGAGCGCTCTTCGGGAACGATAAGGGCACACTGTCCCCTATGTTCGGTCCGTTGGCGGTAGCTCATATTCAGCTCTCCGGTGTCGCGGGAGTGGAGCGAGTCGCGACCCGCTATCTGGCCGCGGATCTGCCGGCTTCACGAATTTTAGACGCCCACCGCGCCATGGTGTTAGCGGCCGAGAACGGCGGGAGCCCAGCGGTGAAATCGGCCGTGGTCCAGACTTTCCTAAAGGAGCTTCAGCACCCTGAGCGGGGCGCTTTCGCCATCGCTCCGCTGGCCTTCTGGAACGTCTGGGAGGCGGCGCCCCAGGTGGAGAGACTGGCCGGCTCCCAGCAGCAGTCGGTCTGGGTGAAGGTCGCCGTCATCCGCTACTTCCGTAGCTTTTCGACACCCGCTGCAGCCCAGTCGTTACAGAGGCTGGCGAAGTCCGACCCCGACCTCGTAGCCCGGACCAAAGACCCGTATCGATGGTCCGATCTCGGCCTCGAATAGGCGGTCAAAGGAGAGGTTCCGTCAGAGCTTCGCGAGCAGCTCGAGCGCGCCCTGATAGCTGAAGAACGCCAGAGTGATGAGCAGCCCAGCATTGATCCACCATGGATTCTCCAAGGCTTCGCCCCTTCGTTTCCAGCCGTTCAGGTACAGGAGCGTGGCGGCCAAAAACGGCATAAAGAGGCTGCCAAGAACCGCGTACACCAGCGCGATATCGCCCAACGATCGCCCCTGGAGAGCCAGCGGTGCCAAGGCCAGAAAAGCTAGATACCAGCGATAGGCCGGACTAGAGCTCAAGCCGACGGTCGGCGGGTCGCACCGCCTGAGTCGGTAGTAGAGATCGGCGAAGAGATACGGTACGCTCTGCCAGACCCCGAGTAGGCTGCTGAAGACGGCGGCCCAGAAACCGACCATGAAGAGAAGCCCGAGCCAAGCTACCGTCTCCTGGGCTAGCAAGGAAGCGACCTGGTTCACTAGCTCGAGACCGGACCCGCTAACCGAAAGTCGGGCTCCGATCACGACCATGGCCATCCCGAAGAGTGCGGTCATGGCGTAGCCCGCGGCTAAGTCCCACCAGCAGGTTTTCAGCTCTGAGGGATCTTTTCGACCCTGTTCGGCGATCCAGTAGCCGTAGGACAGCAGCGTAACGGTCCCGCCCACTCCGCCGAGGACTCCTAAGGTCCATCCGAGACCGCCGGCCGGGATGGTGGGTATCGTAAGTCCGCTCCAGAATCCGGGATCCGTGAAGTCGCAGACCCAGACGGCGCTTCCGATGACGCTGATGAACATCAGCCCGATGAAGAACGACATGGCGCGCTCGAACAGCTGAAATCCACCCCGTAGGACCAGGCCGGCGCCGACCAGGGTGTGAGCGACGGTCCACCAAAAGACGGAGGCCTCCCCGGTGGCGAAAAGAGACGCGGCGGCCACTCCACAGGCCTTCATGATGGTACTGCCCACGGCTAAGGTCCAGAGCAGTAGATAGACGCCGAAACCTAGGGCGAAGCCCTTCGGAAGCTCTCGGCACCAGGCGTCTAGCAGGGTGCGACCAGTGGCTAGCTGCCACCTCGCGATCCCTTCGTTGAGAAGCCATTTGAGGAGGCTGCCGATCCAGGCAGCCCAGAGGACTAGGAGACCGAGCTCAGCCCCGGCTAGAGTCGCGTTGACGAGGTCTCCGGCACCCACTCCGGTGGCCGCGACCAGAAGGCCAGGTCCGAAGCGATGAAAGAACCGAGCGCTCCTGCTCTTTTCGACAGCCTGTTCTCGATGCTCATCCATAACGAACCGTTCGGAACCCAGGTCCGACGAACCCTTTCTCGTTTGGGGCTAGGGCGGATGGCCCCTGGAAAAGCGAAAGGCCCCCGGGGTACCGGGGGCCTCGACCGATCGGAGTTTGCGAAAAGGGGGCTTAGCTCTTGAGGTAGGCTAAGCCCCCGCCAGCCAGACCAGCGCCTAAGGCTACGACGGCCCCGTTGATCCCGGCGACACCCGCTCCGGCGATGGTTCCGAGCGCTACCCCGGCGCTCATGGTGCCCAAGGCTCTTCCGAGGTTCTCATTACCTCCGGTTTTGCGGGCGATATTAGCACCCACACCACCTAGAAACTTGCCGGCTTTGTTGGTGACGACGCCACCCACGGTGGCACCGACCACACCGCCCCCAAGAGCCCAGATGCCGGTGGATGTGGCCGTATCGATCAGCGTTCCGAGACCGATGGATGCGTCGCCAGAAACGGCTCCGGCGATAGCCGTCACCACGTTTGTACCGAGACCGATGGCGCCACCGGTTATGGCGCCCGAGATTCCACCGTTCCAGACCCCGATGAGGGTGTTGGCCGTATTGGCACCTTTGGTTGCGCCGCTACTGAAGGCGTCGACCGGCGAGGGGGTGCCGTTCGGCTCCGAGGTTGGGGCGGTTTCCGGGGGGGCGAGCTGAATTCGGCGAGGGGCCAACTTCGCGCTGTGATCTACGGTTATATTCATAGTGAACGGTTCCTTAGCAAAAGTCTGATGAACCAAGATTACGACAGGGACCTGAAAAAGTTCCGAAAAGGAGCCTACATGGACGCTTTTGAGCTCGGAGACCCAGAACATCTAGTTGCGCTGGTCGCGGTTCTCGGCTCCGCGCTTCTAGCATTTCGGGCGGGAGGCTCCAGGTTCGGGCCTAAGCTGGCGAGTGCGTTGGCAGCGCTGCTGGTATTCTACGCGATCGGGCTGCAGCTTTTTCGCTTGCGGGACGGGCTACAGCTTTCGCTGGACTTGCCCCTATGGCTGTGCGATGTGGTTTTCCTACTGTGCATCTGGTGCTGCTTTAAGCCGCCTAACTGGGTATTGTCCGCAGCGGTCTACTGGGGCCTAGCCGGCACCCTCCAGGCCATGATCACACCGGATATCCAGCAGGGCTTTCCCAGCACCGAGTTTCTTCTGTTCATGATCGGCCACGGCTTGGTCGTTGCGACCGTCGCTTTTCTGCTGGGCTTACACCGGGGCTGGTGGTCTCCCGATCCAGCCAGTCGCAATAGCGCATTCTTGAGCCTCTTGGTCTACACTGCGGCGGTCGGGGCGATAAACGGGCTGTTCGGGTGGAACTACGGCTACCTCTGTGAGAAACCGATGGGGGCGTCGGTCTTGGACTTTATGGGTCCCTGGCCGGTCTACGTAGGTACCGGTCTTCTTCTGGCTGCCATCCTTTTCCAGGGGGTGAGGCTCCTGCTCAGCCTCCTCTTACGGGATAGGGACTAGCGTCACCGGCTCGACCGATCCGTTCGATCTAACGGGATGCTCATATCTGGTTTACACCCGGTCGGCGTGAGGTGTCGGGGATCCAGTCCGAGCCCACCAGTTTTCTTCACGATGTCCTAACGCCTCGATCGGACATCGACCCCCTTCTTGAAAGCCCTTTGAGAGCAGGTCTTACGGACCGGAGGACTCAATATCATAAAGAGGGTCGAGCCCGCCTGAGGCTCGCCAGGGAACCCTTAAGGAAAAAATCTTGACAGTCGACTCGAGAGCCGATAAAGAGCTTGAGCGTCAGCGTAAGTTGAAGGTCCCGCTACGAGACCTCGTACTTTTTACGCGACAGTTCTCCACTATGCTTCGAAGCGGAATTCCGGTGAACTTCGCACTGGATACGCTGAGCCATCAACCGGATAATCCGGTGCTCTCTCAGGTGATCGCACGGATCTCCAAGTTGATCGGAGAAGGGCACAAGCTGTCCCATGCCATGGGTCAGTTCCCAGGGATCTTCGACGTCGGCTTCGTGGCGATGGTCTCGATCGGGGAGGAGACCGGTCAACTCGACTCGACGTTGGAGCGCTTGGCTGACTGGCGAGAGCGAGACTTCGAGCTGACCAGACGGGTCAAAGGAGCGCTCAGCTACCCCGCCTTTATTCTGGCCTTGACCAGTGTCCTCACTTTTTTTCTCTTCTATTCTATCCTGCCCAATTTTCTGGCCATCTTCCAGGAGATGAACATCGAACTACCGATCTTCACCCGGATCATGGTCTGGATCACCCAGGCTTTTCAGAACCCGGGCGCTTGGCTGGTGATGACCGCCCTAGGGGTAGCGCTGCACGGTCTGTTTCAAGACCAGTGGAAGAAGGAGGAGGGGCGCTGTCGGATATTCACCATGATTCACGAGATACCGTTGATCGGACATCTGGTCAAGATCACCACCGTATCGCGCTTCTCCGGTGCGGTAGAGACCTTGATGGAGTCGGGTTTGGGCCTTCAGAAGACGCTGCTTTTGGGGGGGGAGAGTTCGGGCAGCCCTCTGATGAAAGTCGCTTCCCAGGAGTTGGTGGAGCGGGTGAAAGAAGGGGAACAGATCTCCGAGTACATCGTATTTCGTGAGGATCTGTTTCCGCCGGCTTTCGCGCAGTATGTCGCAACCGGTGAAGAGACCTCCAAGCTGGCTAAGATGATGGGCGAAGCCTCCCGGATGCTCGATGAGGAGGTCAACTATAAAGTGGAGGCGCTCGGCGCTGCCCTAGAGCCGTTGCTCTTAGCGATGGTGGCTGGCATCGTGGCCTTCGTGCTGCTCTCTATCTTCGTACCGCTCTACAGTCACATCGGAACCTTAGGTTCCTGAGGGCTCGGGCTGTACGGCTTCGAGATAGACCCGGGTTCGCAGCGAATCCCCCTCGCCTTGGGTGAGGCTGGACTCCCCTGCGGCTAGAGAGTTGCCGGTGGCATCGAATAGGCGAACACTCACGGTACGGGGCTCGATGACAGCCTCGATCTCGAAGATGACGGTCTGTTGGGCTCCCACCGGAGCGACCTCTGTGGGCTCAGAATGGGTGAAAGGGATCTCCGGAAGAGAGACTCGGAGGGTTCTTCCGTCGAATTGGGCCAACTCTACATCGACGTTCACCTCGTACAGCCGGTAGTCCGGTTTTTGAGGACCCTGGCTCTCGGGCGCTAGAACGATGCGACCTACGATCACTAGGATGCCGACCAGTAGAATGGCCACTGCGGCCTCTCGCCGTAGCAGATAGGTACGAGCCAAATCGGTGAGTCGCTCCCAGGGGGTCTCGTCGAACTCCAGGATGGCGGCCCTTTGAAACCTCGGGGCTCCCCTGCCGGTCTGACCGGGCATCGCGGTCGGGCTTTCGATGATCAGTTCGGTATCCTTACGGAGCTCTAAGACCTCGAAGCCCGCTTTGAGCAAGCGAAGCCGAGCGGCCTCTAGGTCGACCTCGTTCACCGTTCCCCGGCGGATTTTACCGTTCGGGGCTTTCACACAAAAGCGGTATTTGGGCATGCTCAAGCTTTCGAGCCCCAGAGAGGATCTCTTGGTTTCCGCTCGAGCTTTTCTGGTCCCCAGCGCATGTTTACGTTTTTGTTAAAAAGATGTTACAATGCACCAGGAGTGATGGAGTCTATTCCAGACCAGGTCCAGGAGGCTCCGCTCAGTACCGCTTCTCGAGTGGAGCGCAGTATCGGGAGGATAAGGGTTGAAGTTCTTTGCGTATCGTGAGACGGCGCAGAAGATAGATCGCGAGGTTCACGGG
>CAZDLH010000180.1:0-5815 GCA_964505925.1 uncultured Burkholderiales bacterium | reverse complement strand
TCGCCGGGGAGAATACGGATAAAGTGCCGCCGAATCTTACCTGAAACGTGAGCGAGCACCGTATGGCCGTTCTCTAGTTCGACCGAGAACCGAGCGTTGGGGAAAGCTTGGACCACTGTTCCCTCGACTTCAATACCTTCTTCTTTGTCAGACAAAATGTCATCCTTTCCCGAATCCGCCTACCTGCTCGAGCAGCGTCGCTTCGAGCTGAGCAAGGCGAGAGCTGCGGTCCGTTCATAGGTACAGCGGCTAGATTGGCCGCTAGTCTAGCGAAAATGATTAGCCTTGGCAAGCGGCTTTACCCTATCCCTGGGGATACCCCCGCCGAGCCCAATAGGACTGTATGGACGCTTCCGACCGGGTACTGCACCCGCAGACCTCTGCATACTTACTTCCCCTCCAGCTTTCCCTATGATGAGTTCAGAAAGCGGGCGCCGCTCGGCGCACCGAAACAGAAAATAACACCATCGAGATATCGGCTGCCGTCTACAGCGACCCCCTGGGCAGCTGCCTCGGCCGCCACGAAAGAAAGGAACACATCATGAAGATCCCTCAGACCTTTAAGAACCTCACCACCGGAGCCCTCATCGCACTGCTGGCGGCTTCCGCCCCTAGCTTCGCCGAAGATAACACCCATAACGATCATCACGACGATCAAAACAAGCGCGAAAAGAACGCTCGAGCTTACTTCGAGACCGAGGACCGCTACCTATGGGAGGTCGATACGGAATCGACGATGGTCTTCCGCGAGCCGGTCGTCTTCGAGGGTGAAGTGGTTGCCGAAACCGACGCTCACCGCACCGTCCGCCTGGCCGACGACATGCTGATCCAGGTCCCCATCATGGCTCTTTTCTGGGACGGTCATCAGCAGGTCCAGATGCAAGAGACCAAGGTCGGCGACCAGGTGGAGATCCACCTGCGAGCCGAAGAGCCCTACCCCATTATTAAGACGATGGAGTACAACACGGAGGTCGGCACCGAGACGACCTACGCCATCGGCGGTATGGACGGGGTCTTCTTCGTCCCGGAGCGGTTCCTCACTAGGCTCCACGCCAACGCCCCCGATGCCCCTGCTCGCGAGACCTTGAGTTTCGACGAAGACTAATCACCGAGGATAGGGCTCGGCGGGGGAACCCGCCGAGCCTTTTCCGATGGCTCACCACCCCTACGTGGATCACCCCCTAAAGGAGAATGAGATGCTCACCCTAGATAAGATTCAAGAAGCAAAAACCTACCTAGCCGAACGCGCTGAACAGCTGACGGCCACTGCGCGGAGTTACGGAGGGGGGGCTCCTGATGGAGTTTCGCTACCGGATATCCCTCTGCAGAAGAGTACGGCCCGCGGCCTCATCGCCGGCGGGTTCCTGACCGGAGCGGGGCTCGCGTTGCTGGCGGTATCCCTGCGCCGTGCGGCCACCGAGGAGGAGCCGAAAGCGCCTCGAGTCCGGTTTCGGCAAGACGGCGCCGTCACCGAGTCCTCCAACACCGAAAGCGCCCCCACCGTCATGAGCCAGAAGCTGGCCGAGCTCGTGGAGCGCGCACCGGAACTGGTGGAAGACCCCAAGCGCGTCGTCCAACTGGCAAACGGGGAGGGCTCCAACGCGCTCTCGAAGGCGGCCTCGCTGGTAGCCCTGCCCACGATGGCCTGCACCCTAGGCCTAGTGATGGGAGCATCCACCGCCTTAGCCCTACAGAACGGGGGCGTCCCGATGGAGGACGTGGCCACCGAAGCCGCCGAGGAGTTCCTGGAGGATTCGGCCGTAGACAACGATTCGGAGGGCGACGATGGCTGATAGAATGGGATTTCGACCCTACCGGGCGATCGTCGCTGGGTTTTGCGCCTCGGCTGCGGCCGCGCTCACCTACATGTTCGCCCATCTCACCTCGTCGATCGTAGCCGAAGGGCTCGGTGAAGGCTCCTGGTTTCACGCTTTGATCTCCAACAGCTTAGTGGATCTCGCCGCCAGCCAACTCTACGTATCGATCCTCATCCACTTCGTGATCGGTATCACCTTAGCTGGCCTGTACGCTGCGGTGGTCGACCGGATGCCCTCGGGGAACAGCTGGGGCTCGGGCCTTCAGTTCGCCTTGATCCCTTGGTTTGTCTCGGCATTGGTCTTCTTCCCCTTGGTCGGCGCCGGACCGTTCGCCCTCTCGTTGGGAGCCGGATTCTTACCGATACTAGGGTGGCTCTGCCTGCACTTAGTGTACGGCGGCTTCCTCGGCTATCTGTACAGCCCTGAGTCCTCCCGCACCGTTCTTCCCCAGGAGAGCCTCGTGCACGCGCCGTACGAGACCAGACTCACCCGCGAAAAGGCGAAAGGTGGAGCTTTGGGGATACTCGGGGGTGCCGTCCTCGGCTCGGTCCTGCTCGGGATCGTGCGCCTGGTGGTGGGCGCCGACACGGAGGCGATGGCCGCACCCGGCCTGCCTCTCGACTACACAGTAGTGGCCGGGATCTTCTTCTTCGCCACCATGGGTATGTTGGTGGGGATGTGGTCCGGGGCGACCGTGGACCACGAGAAGCTCGATCGAGAAAACGACCTGGCGGGGCAAGCAGCCTAGCGCGCAGCGCCGTCTTCACCCGAGGGCCCGCCTCCCGACTCGAGCCCTCCTCGAACAGAAAACGAGACCTCGACATCGAAGTCGGGGTCTCGTTCGTGAGTCGGTCGGGGTCGTCGGGCGCCCGGTCGAGCTCCCACTCGGATGCGCCGAATGGATGCGCCGGATGGGTGCGCCGGATGCGACCCATCCGGATACCCCCACGATAGACGAGCTAAGGCTTCTGTCTCGGATTCCCGGTGCTACCCTTTTACAAAAGCTACACAGTGAGGTGTCCCATGAAAACCTTGATCGAAACGATTCGTAGAAAGTTCCAGAAGCGACGCCTGCTCTATCCCGTGATCGTCTCTACCTCCCGCGAACGCATCTTCGCTGCCAAGCTCGCATCTGCGCTCCCGGACTCCCTCTACTCCCCCATGCGGGAGATCCCGCTCACCGGTCGTGACGTGGTCTTGGTCCACTCCGGCGAGACCGGTTGGGAAGAGGCCCTAGCCGAAGCCTGCCGGGACAGTCCCGGGCGACTTTTCGTAATTGCCCGGGAGTGCCCCCGACAGATGAGCCTCAAACTAGAATGGATCGCAGACGTGGCTTTGATCGGCCGTGAGACCCATCTGTACGAAGACCACGAACTGGAGCTCACGGCCTAGCCCTAGGGCTAGTCGTTCTTGAACCGGTGGGGGTGCTCTTCGTAACCTTCCGGCTCTTCGACGTTCTCTTCGGCGTCGAGTACGCTCTCTCGGGAATCGGGTGTGAGGTCCCCCTTCTCCTGTAGACCGGGGATCTCGGAGCGTTCGAAGTCGCCCTCGCTAGGCTCCTCTTCGTAGCCCGGCGGCTCGGCTTTCTCGAAGTCCCCTTCGCTGGGCTCCTCTTCGTAGCCTCGAGGCTCGTCGGCTTCACCGCGCTCGGCGTTCGGGCGCTCGTGAAGACCTGGGGCTTCATCTCGGTCCCCCCGAAGCTCCTCGGACTGCGCGGTAGTGGGGCTCTGGTCTCGGCTCGACTCCGTCGCCTGCTGGCAGCACGACTTCTGCTCCGACGGTTCGGCCGTCACCGGACTAAACAGGAGGCACCCGATGAGCAGGGTGGCGCCTAGAAACGTTCTCGTTAGCGACATACGTCATTCCTCTCTGGCCGAAGCGCCCTTTAGTGCGCACCCCGGACTTGAGGACATTTGTGTCGTCTCGAGAAGAGACCTCCATGGGATCTCTAGCGCCCGACCCTCACAGCGACTATCCGAAGAGATACCCCGGACCGATACCGAAGGCGCTCACACTTCTAGAGCGCTTGCCATAGACTACAGTGAGATTAGACGGACGAAAGGATATCTAAACTATGAAACTACTCGATGACCTTGTTACGGAACTCTGCGAGAGCATGACCTTCGGCCAGCCCGAGCGCGGCCCTGAAGAGTACGAAGGGAACCCGGTGGGCCTCGACGAGGAGGCCACGAAAGGGATCTGCCGTGAGCTCAACCGTCACCAAGCCAGTCTGTTCGTACTTTTTCACCAGTACCAGAAGCACCACTGGCTGGTGGAAGGCCCCCAATGGCGAGATCTGCACCTGTATCTCGAAGAGGCGTACAAGCAGATCCACGCCGACCTCGATGCGGTCGCCGAGCGGATAACCGCCCTCGGCGCAATCCCGTCGGCCAGCTTGAAGGCCTTGTCCCAAAAGGCTTACGTGGTGCACGAGCCCGAAGGGTTTTACCCTATCAGGAGCTCGCTGCAGCACGATCTGCGCGCCGAAGCCGTCATCGCGAAAGCGCTGCGGCTCACCATCGAAAACGCCGAACGGCACGGCGACTACGGCACCGGCCACATCCTCAAGGGTGTGCTGACCCGTACCGAAGACAGAGCCCATCACCTGGACCACTATCTGGCCTCCGACAACCTCAGTTGGGAAGTGACGGCATGATTGGCCGTAGGCGCCTCGGAGCGTCTCTATGGAGCTGGGCTGTGATAATGGGCCTAGCCACACTGTTCGTCACGGTGGGCGTCACGGAAAAGGCTGAAGCCCAGCTGGTCTTGGTCGAATCAAAGTATCGGGTAGTGACCGTGGACCGCGCCGGCCAACGGATCGGGATCGCCTTGCCCGACGCCGACCCCAAGATCCGCCAGAACTGGCTCTACATCCGCCCGGACACCAACATCTCCCGGCGTCACCACCTCGGGGGCGGAGCTTTCCGGGACCAGAGCCTCAACTACAACTCCTTCTTCGACCTCGCCCCCTCCCTCCGTGGCTCCCTAATTAGGATCCACGGCGGGAGAGATTGGGACGGAAGCATCGACGCTAAGACCATCTGGATGTAGAGAAGCGGTCCGGATAGACCCTTCTTCCAGCGACCTCGAGCGCCCGCTCGGGGTCGCATTTTCTCTGTTATCTCCGCCTTCGAAGCGCATCGAATCGAGCTTCTCTTTGGAAACCTTTGCCGAGGGGATCGGTATAATCACACACGATCGGGCCGGCCGGCCGACAAGCTGGCGAGAGAGTCGCCGCGACGCCTGACAAAGCGGATTTCTCGCGAGACAGACCGTGGGGAGCCGTCGGTCGCTCCGGGACCGGCCCCTATCCTCTGCCAGAAAACGACCCGAAGAAAAAGCAGGAGAAGAGGACGCAACCAAAGGAAAGCTCGCCAGATCACCGGGGAGCCTCTAGCAGATCCGTGGTCCTTCGAAAAGCGGGAATTAAAAAGTAGGATGAGTATGGCGCAGACAGTGACCGTTCCGGCGGAGTTGACCGATCGGCAGGCGGAAGAGACCAGCGAGCTTCTAGAGAAGCTCCAAGACGAGATCCAGAAGGTGATCGTGGGGCAAAGACACGTGATCCGTCGGGTTCTGGTCGGGCTGTTAGCCCGAGGGCACATCCTGCTCGAAGGGGTACCCGGCTTAGCTAAGACCCTCACCCTCAAAACCCTGGCCGACACTCTCGAAGCCTCCTTTCACCGAATTCAGTTCACTCCCGACCTGCTCCCCGCGGATCTGACGGGCACCAGTATCTACAATCCCGGGAGCGGTCAGTTCACCGTCAAGCGCGGCCCTCTGTTCGCCAACCTTATCTTGGCCGACGAGGTGAACCGCGCTCCGGCCAAGGTGCAGAGCGCTCTCCTGGAAGCTATGGAGGAGCAGCAGATCACCATCTCCGAGGAGACCCTCCCTCTACCCCAGCCCTTTCTGGTGATGGCCACCCAGAACCCGATCGAACAAGAGGGCACCTATCCGCTGCCCGAGGCCCAGGTGGATCGATTCATGCTCAAAGT
>CAZDLH010000179.1:0-5820 GCA_964505925.1 uncultured Burkholderiales bacterium | reverse complement strand
CATCGAAAAGCGGATGAGAAACATCCTGAAGAAGCGCCACGAGTTCACCTACCGCGAGCTGAGCGCCGAGGAGGCCACAGCCCTCTTCGTCGATCAGCCCTACAAACTCGAGCTGATCGAAGGTCTCGCCGAGCAGCCCGACGGCACCATCATCTCCACCTACAGACATGACACCTTCGAAGATCTGTGCAAAGGCCCCCACGTCGAAAACCTAGGCCAGATCGACCGTAAAGCTTTCAAGCTCCTGTCGGTGGCCGGGGCCTACTGGCGAGGCGACGAAAAGCGCGAGCAGCTCCAGCGGATCTACGGAACCGCTTGGGAGAACGCCGCCGACCTCAAAGAGCACCTCGAACTGCTCGAGGAAGCCAAGCGCCGCGATCATCGAAAACTGGGGCGCGAACTCGACCTCTTCAGCTCCGAAGCCGAAGATATGGGAACCGGGCTTATCCTTTGGCACCCCAAGGGCGGCCTCATGAAGCACCTGATCGAGACCTTCTATCGGGAGGTTCACCTCGAGCACGGCTACGACCTGATCTCCACCCCGCACATCGGCCGAGCTAACCTCTGGGAGACCAGCGGCCACCTGGGCTTCTATCGGGAAGGCATGTACTCCCCGATGGATATCGACGGGCAAGAGTACTATCTCAAACCGATGAACTGCCCGTTCCACATCCTGATCTACAACAGCTCGCTGCACTCCTACCGGGAGCTACCCATTCGGTACGCCGAGTGGGGTACCGTCTATCGGTACGAGCGCAGCGGAACTCTTCACGGCTTGCTCCGAGTGCGCGGCTTCACCCAAGACGACGCCCACCACTTCGTGCGCTCCGACCAGCTCGCTAAAGAGATCGACTTTATCCTTTCGTTCTCCCTTTACATTCTGCACTGTTTCGGTTTCCAGGAGATCAAGGCGTATCTCTCCACCAAACCCGAAGAGAAATCGGTCGGGGACGAGTCCGACTGGAAGGCTGCTGAAGACGCGCTAGAAGAGGCGCTCAAGCGCGCCGACCTCGACTACGGCGTGGACGAGGGCGGCGGCGCCTTCTACGGCCCGAAGATCGATCTCAAGATCCGAGACGCCATCGGTCGCGAGTGGCAGCTGTCCACCATACAGGTCGACTTCAACCTGCCGGAGCGGTTCGATATGACCTACACCGGCTCCGATGGAGACAAGCACCGTCCGTTTATGATCCACCGGGCTCTGCTGGGCTCCCTCGAGCGCTTCTTCGGGATCTTGATCGAGCATCATGCCGGCGCCTTCCCGCTGTGGCTAGCCCCCGTTCAGGTAGCCCTGATCCCCATCGCCGATCGCCACGCAGAGCCGTGCCGAGCTTTAGCCGCGGAGCTAAAAAAGGCAGGTTTTCGCTGTACGGTGGACGACGGCAGCGACCGGATGGGAAACAAGATCCGCAAAGCGCAAAAGCAGAAGATCCCGGCCATGCTGGTGGTGGGCGACGAGGAAGCCGACCGCGGCGGGGCTGCCCTGCGCCTGCGCTCCGGGGAAGACTTAGGGTTTCGAAGCGTCGAGCAGATCGTCGAACAGCTGCGCCAGACCCTAGCCGAGGAGCGCCCTCCGGCCCCTGTACTTCCGGTCGTGGATTGAGGGTCGGTTCGCACCCTTGTGGGTGCTCAAACAGTGTTCTAACGGAACTCCACTACCGCGCTCACCATTGAGCCTCTATAATCCGGACGGGCTGGCGGTCGGACGATCGCCACCGCCCGCACTGTTACCCCGATGCGGGGACCCGTACTGGAGGAAGCATGCCGATCTACGAATACCGCTGTCAGTCCTGCGACAAAGTTCTCGAAGTGCTCGTGCGCAGCGGCAAAGAGCCGGAGCAGTGCGCAGAGCGCTGCCTTTCGAAGGAGCACCCCGAAGCCGGCCGAGGGGAGCTCACTCGAAAGATCTCCCGAGCCGGGATCATCTTCAAAGGGTCCGGCTTTTATGTGACCGACTCCCGGAAACAGAGCAGCGGCGCCTCGAGCAGCTCCAGTAGCAGTAAAGATAGCTCCAGCGGCAATAAAGATGGCTCCAGCGGCAGCGACAGCAAGAAGACCGAGGGGTCAGCTAGCCCCGGAAGCGCCAGCAGTACATCGAGTTCTAGCTCTTCGAACAGCTAGCGGCTAGCCGCCGTTTTCACGCCCCTGGTAGGCTCCCAGATCTAAAACGATGTAGGAGCCGCTGCGATCGTCGCGTTCGAGCGAAACCACGTTGTGCGATTCGGCGTCCTTGAGCACGGCCGAGAACGACCGATAGCCGTAGTAGTCCATATCGAAGGTCGGACTCAAGCGCTTCATCGTCTGCTTGACTAGAGAGCTCCATAGGATCTCTCGATTCTGACGCTGGAGAGCCACCACAGCGTCCGAGAGCAGCGTGAAAACCTCTCGCTTCTTCTTGTTCGCCACCTTAGAGAAGCGATCGCGGGAGCCGCGCCCCCGGATGAGGTCCTCATAGAAGATGAACTGGTCGCAGGTCTCCACCAGAAGGTTCGAAGTACTGTCTTTGACCCCGATCCCGATCACCGTTTTGTTGTGCTCCCGCAGCTTGGTCACCAGAGGTGTGAAGTCGGAGTCGCCCGAGGCCAAAACGAAGGTATCGAAATGTTCCCGGGTAAAGGCAAGGTCTAGTGCGTCCACCACCATCCGGATATCGGCCGAGTTCTTCCCACCGATATTCCGCTCTGGGATATCGAACATCTCGATGGCCGCCGCGTGAAACTCCCGGCGATAGTCACCGTAGTTGCTCCAGTCGCAGTAGGCTCTCTTGTAGAGGATCCTACCGAGTTCCCGGAGGCGCTTGAGGACCAAGGAGACCTCGAACTTCTTATAGCCAGACTGTTTTGCACCGATCGCTAGGTTTTCAAAATCGATCAGAAGCGCTATGTTATACTCGTCGTTAGACATATTTGGAAACAGGCTACGGGCTACGGGCTAGAAAACCTCTATAGCGCTGGGAAGGACTCTTCCGGCGCGAGGGTAAGTCCCCTCGCTGGACCGTCCCACCCAGGACCGGTCCGGGAGCGCCTAGAGGCTCCGAAAGAGTAAGGTGAGAGCATGCAGTACAAAGAAGAGTATTTAGAGAAGCACTTCGACCACTTCGAGTACTTCGACCCGGAGTGCCGGGACCGTAGAGTCAGGGAGGTCTGGCTTCGCACCAAGCGCTGCTTGGAGGATCCTGGCTATCCCGAATTTCTCCTCCACCCCAACAACTGGTTGAGCGGCTCCGAAGAGCGTCGCCGGGAGAACAAAGCTCTATAGGCCGATCCTCGGGTTCCGGTAGATCGGACGCCGAGCGCCCCCGAGCTCCCAGAGAGCTCGGGGGCGCTCATTCTTTTGCGGTCGCCCCTTCCGACCTCGGCCCTGATCGAGCTCCATTCGGCAGGCTAGGTGCGACCGAGCTGAGAACTTGAGAGCGTGAATGAGTTAAGCTCCTATCTGGATCAGCAGCGCTCCGCGGGAACCGTCGAGCAGATCGATAACGTCTTCACCCTATCCCTCGAGAAGGGCCGAGAGAAACTCAGCAGCTACAGTCTGGCCCAACCCGAAGAGTATCTGCTCAAACTGGTGCAAACCGCCGTCGTCGTCGGCGCTACCACTTTGAACGTCAAACTGCTGCGGGGAGCCGTCCTGGTCTATTTCGAACTACCGACGACCCAGGACCGGATCGGAGCCGATCGACTGAGCCGAGCCTTGTCCGCCCCGCTGGAGGCTGCCGACCGAGCCTTAGCCTATCTGGCTCTGGCTCTTTGCGCGGCCGCCAACGAGCAGCCGAGAGAGCTGATGTGGGGCGAGTGGTCTAGCAACGAGGGGGGGACCATCCTCTCGTTAGGGCAGGACCGCACCGAAGTCTTCCGTCAGGCTCCCTACCCGGGTACGGAAGCGTTGCGGGAGGGCCGCACCCTCTACGTGTTCTACCTAAAGAAGAGTCTAGCCGAGCTGCCGATCGGCCAGACCGCTCGGGAGCACACCGCGATCACCCGACGCTGCTGCTTTGCGCCGCTGAATCTTTTCTTGGACGGCCGACCGGTGGATCCTCACATCCCTGCGGTGTTCAACCCGCACGACCCTCTACTCAGCATCACCGAACCGTACTACGCACTGTTAGAGATAGAGTCTACGGAGCCCCCGGGACTCCGCTTCCCGGCCAACCCCTCTCCCCCGCCTTCGAACCTCAAGCTGCCTGTCGAGCTGACCCACCTGAACCGAAGCCTACCGCCGGTGGCCCTGATGCGCGTTCCACCGGGCTTTCGCCTCCCACTCACCAGCCCGTTCCAGTTCTCCAGCCTACTCGCTCTACCGGTCTTCCTCTTCGGTCCCGCCTCGGTGATCTATGTAAAAGACGGCGTCTGTTTAGCCCCCATCAAAGTCTTCGACTCCGGGGGCGGCGCCGTCGCTATCCTCCGGGGGGATCACGTCCACACCGATATGTCGGGCTTACAACCGGTCCGAGACGAACAGGTGGAAGAGGAGATCGAGCGAGTGGTAGAGCGCTGGAGGGCGGCTACCGAAGAGGTCTTCGCCCACCCTTTTCCTGTGCTCAAGGCGACCAGCCACGTCCGCGCCCAGAACGTCGCTCTGTCTGCGGCGGGCTGCATCGTACTCGGCTGGTTAGGCCTACTAGCCGGCCCCCTTTACGCCTACTACAGAATGCGCACCAAAAAGGAGCAGGATCCCGGCGATCGGCTGTTGGAGGACCTCCTCGCTCGACGCCAGCGGGTAGCTTTCGACCGGAAACCGGCCGCCCGATAGAAACGCTTCACCGATGACCGACCTGCCGGAGGACTAACGACGCAGGCGGACCCTGCCCGTGCCGGTGTGGGCCAACGGCTCCAGAGAGCCTCCAGAGAAGACCCGCCCTGCCGGCCAGAGGTAGTCTCCCTCAGCCGTCACCTCCAACTCGAACCCTAGACGGGTCTCTCCCGGGCGAGCTTCCGTCAGCACCGCTCGTAGACCCCCGGGCTCCTGCCAAAGATGGCCCGGCCAGGGCTCGGTCAACCTTCCGAGTCTGCCCCCACCGGGCAAGGGTAAGTGGAGCTCCAAGCGCTCTCCTTCGTACTCTTCGGGCACCACCAGAAAATAGGTTGCGCGAAAGCCACCCCCGTCCGAGGGGTGCTCCCGCAGCTCGCGGAATAGAAAAAGACCCCGAGAGCTAGGCTCTTCTTCGAGCTCTTCGACCTGCTCGAAAGCCTCCGTGGCTACGCTTGCCCCCACCTCCTGTCGACCCCCTGGCCAGGACACCCTCCACCCCAGCTCCGCCTCGGCCGAGGTCGAATCGAAGGGGGCGCGGTAGGCGAAGGTCGCTCGGCCGAGGTCCCCAGGCTTCAACAGTAGGGAGGTCTGACGGTATCCGACCGACTCTAACCCGCTCCACTGGAGAGCCTCGAATCCCACCCCCACGCTACCGGACGCCTGGGAGCTCCGAAGCGCGGCCATCCCCGCTTCGAAGTCGTCGCCCGGACGAAGGAGAGCGGGCACCTCCAGCCGGGTCTGAAACGGTCGGGCCAGCGGCAGACTCCGGGCCCAGGTCGCCCCGACCGCACTGCTCCCCCAAGGGCGGAGCAAGGCGGTGAGTCTCCCTCCCGATTCGAACCCAGGAGCGCTCAACTCGGTCTGCTCGTCGGGCCGCAGGAGCCGGTACTGGAGGCCGCTCACCGCCCCCCCTGGGAGGCCGGGGAGGCCGGGGTCCTCCCACCAGATGAAACCTTCCCAAACCTGACGCTCGCCAGCCTCGAGAGCCACCGCGACCGATGCCTCGGGAGGCAGCTGCGAGAGCGGCTCGCCCTCGCTTGTGACCGTTATCAGCTCGAGCTCCGTGGGCTC
>CAZDLH010000178.1:0-5855 GCA_964505925.1 uncultured Burkholderiales bacterium | reverse complement strand
GCTCGACGCTCTATCTCCGTTCGCCCAGCGGTCGAGTGTTGAGTCTATGGTTGCTGACGCGGATTCCGGTGTTGGGGAACGTACTGCGCTACGCCGCCGCCTCCCGGTTCGCCCAGACGCTGGGGATGCTCCTGGAGACCGGGGTGGAGATCACCAGAGCCGTCCGGATCTCGTTGGATGCCACCGGCCATCCGGTCTTTATCGAGGATGCCCCTCGGATGGTAGCAGCGCTCAAACAGGGCCGGCTTCTGAGTGAAGCCATCGGGCAGAACCCGCTCTACCCTAGGCTGATCGCCGACCTGGCGAAAGTTGGGGATGAGTCCGGCAGAATGGCACCCCTTCTGAAGCGGGCCGGTGGGCTACTCGACGAAGAGACGCTCCACAAAGTGGACGGCTTTCTCAATATTCTTGAACCGGTCGTGTTGGCGGCCATCTCGATCTTCGTTGGCTTCGTCGTGGTCGCGATTCTGTTGCCGCTGTCGCGTTTGACTGCGTCGCTCGCCTGAGTCTACACCCCGGTGGGGTGCGGGGGGATACGAAAAAAAGCCCCCGACCGAAGTCGGGGGCAGACCGTTCAGATACTGTTCGAGGAGAGCTCTTAAGCTTTCGCCTCTTCGGGCTGCTCGGTATCGGGGGCCTCGTCGGCCACTTCACCTTCGCCGCCATCGAGTCGTTCGAGTTCGGCCAGCAAGGCTTCCATCAAGCTCTCTTTCTCCCGGGCGGCTTCGGCTTCGAGGGCCGGGCGCTCACCTTCGGTTTCGAGGGCTTTCAGCAGGGAAGCGGGTCCGTCGATGGCTCCGGCGCCCTGAGTGTTAGGGCCGACTCGGCCATCGGGGAGCTTCACGGCGGTCTCGGTCAGGATGCCCTGGATCTGGTCCGGGGTGAGATCCGGATTGGCTTGCAGCATCTGGGCTACGGTGCCAGCCACTACCGGGGTGGCCATCGAGGTGCCGGACATTCCGATGTACCCACCGGTCTCGTCGAGCGGCATCCGGGACGTGGCCTGCAAGAGCTTCTCGAAGACGATGTCCGAGATCCCCTCGTGCAGCTTCATCTTCTCAGCCATGGATTCGCTGATGCCGACCCGGGCGAACATCTCGTTCGGTGCATTCTGGAGATGCTCGAACGGTAGGTTGTCCAAGAAGAGC
Source organism: uncultured Burkholderiales bacterium (assembly GCA_964505925.1). Classification (GTDB taxonomy): domain Bacteria; phylum Vulcanimicrobiota; class Xenobia; order Xenobiales; family JADMJV01; genus JAEXNA01. The sequence goes on along the minus strand of CAZDLH010000178.1, from coordinate 4,707 downwards.
AGCGACTGGTGCAGTTCGTTCATCTGCTCGGCCTGCAAGGCCGACTCCGAGCGAGGCGATTTGGCGGCCATGATGGTCACTCCTGGAGCCATCACGTCGGGTTTCGTTACCCCGTCCGGCGTCGGGCCGCGGCTCGAGAAGCTGGCGGGCTTGTCGTCGCTTCGATCGTAAGGGGTGTTGTTGTCGTCGAGGGCGCCCACGGTGATGGCGTTTAAGCTGTTTCCGGGGCTACCGACGGTGCCGCGCTTAGGGCCGTCGTTACCGGCGGCGACCACCACGGTGATGCCGGCTTCTTTAGCGGCTTTGATCGCCTGGTTGATCGGGTCCTCTTCACCGTTCTTCGAAGCCGGTCCACCGAGCGACATGTTGATGACGTCGATACCCATCTCGTCTTTGAGCTCCACCGCGGTCTGGATGGCTTTAACGATGTCGGAGGTGCGACCGCCACCGCTGCCGGCGAGAACCTTCATCGAGATGATGTTGGCCTCCGACGCCGGTCCTGCGTAGAGTTCGTTGAGGGTGCCGTCGCCCGCGATGGTCCCAGCGACGTGCATGCCGTGGCCGTTGTCGTCGTAAGGGGAGACCTCGCCGTTGACGAAGTCCAGCTGACCCAAGAGGCGATCGCCTAGGTCCGGGTGGGCGTTGACACCGGTGTCGAGAACGGCCACGGTGACCCCTTTACCACGGAACGCTTTCTCGAGGGTGCTGTTGAAGCGAGGCTCGGCCATCTCCTGGCGAGGCTTGAACAGGCTGCTGCCGGTGCTGGGCGTGGCCTCTTCCGGAACCGACTCGCCCTTCTCGGCCAGCTTCTTCTTGGCTAAGTCGTAGGCGCCCTCGGCGATGGTGTTGAGATCCAACGCCCGGTTGTTGGGGAGGTAGTTGTGGACCTCATCCTTGAAAACTTTAAAGCCGTTCTGCTGCATCTTCTCGACCTGCTCGGACGAGAGGTTCGCGAGATAGCCGCCGACGATATCGAGCTCTTCACTCTGAGTGACTCCGAAAGAATCGAGAGTCGGAGTCTCCACACCTTCGGACTTGAAGATGGAGTTCTGCGAGGGGGGCATGACGATGTAGCCGTTCTCTTTTCGGTTCGCCTGCTGGAAGCTGTTTAATACTTTCTGCTGGGCTTTCTGGAACGCCTGTCTGTTGATCTGCACGGGGGGGTCCTCCAAGGTCTTATCTGAACATTCTCATCATAGCCCATAAACCCTTAAAGACATGTGAAAAATTTGTTTCATGGGAACGAATTTTTTTTAAGGTTCGGGGAATATCTCGTCGGGAAGCTCGAAGATCGGGTCTAGGCGCAGGTCTTCCGGCAGTAGAGCTGCGCTGTCTAGCTGCCCGGTGGCGCGAAGGAGTGCACTGATCGAAGTCTGGACGCCGTACCGCGCTTGGACGTCGCGACTCTGGGCTTCGATCAGCTGTCGGCGCGCTTCGCTCACCTCTAAGGAGTCGCCGACCCCTACCTGGTAGCGCTCGAAGGCCAGGCGGTAGCCCTCGTGGGCCGCTCGGACAGCCGCGGCGGCGGCTCGGGCACTCCCGATAGCTTCCCGCAGATTAAATAGCGCATCGCTGGCCTCTTGGAGGGCGATCAGCTCGAAAGTGTCGCGGTCGGCCTGGGCTACCTCTAGGGCCGCTTCGGCCTGTCCGACGGCAGCGCTCAGACCGGGCTCGTTCAGCAGCGGCACGCTGAAGTTGATCCCCACGTTATAGGATCGGACGTTCGGCGGAAAGACGCTGTCGCTCCAGTTGTAGCCAGCGCTGGCGCTCAAGATGGGGAGATACTCCGAGCGCGCGAGCTGGACTTGGGCCTCGCTCTGGGCTACGCGTAAGCTGGCCGCTAGTAGGTCGGGGCGAGTGGTCTTAGCTAGCTCCCGCACGGTTTCGAGCTCCCACTCCGGGGCCGGAAGCTCGACCGGAACCGGCGCTACGAAGCTCAGCTCCGGCTCCCCCAGAGCGGTGGCTAGCCCGGCGACCGCTCGGTTGTAAGCCCCCTCGGCTTGAACCAGTCCGAAATCGGCGTTGGCCAGGTCCGCCTCGGCCCGCATCAGATCTACCTTGGCACCGGTACCGGCCTCCAGAAAGCCCTGAGCCTGTTCGACCAAGCGGGCAGCGTTACGAACGTTCTCCCGGTTGATCTCGACGGCTTGGGCCTGCTGGAGCAGTTCGAAGTAGGCCGCGACCACGCCGTTGAGGATATCGTGACGGGTTCGCAGGTACTGCATTCGAGTGGCTGCTAGCGAGAGTTCGCTCGCTCGAACACGAAAGTGCGTTCGGCCAAAATCGAGCAGCTGCTGGTTGAGAGAGATAGAAAAGCCGTAGGCGCGCTGTACTCCGGTGCGGATCACCTGCTGCCCGCCGGGCTGGCCGTCCGAGCCGCTCTGGCTGAAGTTGTTATTAAAGTTGATCCTCGGGTAGCGATCCGAGGTGGATGCCAGGACGGCGAACTCTTGCCCCTCGATCTGGGCGACGGCCCTCCTCAGCTCGGGGTGATAGGTGAGGGCCCTGCGGAGGGCTTGCTCTAAGCTCAAGGAGGGGAGAGGCTCCCCGGGATCCGGGATGGAGGGATCGCCGTCGATCCCTAGAGGGAGATCGAGGCGCTGGAGCTGTTCTCGCAGCTGTGGAGTGAAAGGCTCTTCGATCTTCGGCTCGGTGGAGAGCCCAGGGGAGGGCGCTACCTCGGTCCCTTCGAGCGGAGGGGGCGCAGGTTCACTCCAAGCGGTGTGCGGCATGCCTGTCCAGCAGGAGATTCCGACGACCGCCGACAGAATTAGGTGGCGTATCTTCAGCTTCACTTCAAACTTACGTCGACACATCGGGAGGGACTCCTTCTGCTGGGTTTGTCCAGAGCACACCTGCCAGGCGCCGTTCGGTCGAGGCGGGAGGCCGGGACGGTGTCTCGAAGGCTTTAGGTTGAGGCCGCCTGCCGAACGGCGCAGGACGAGAAGAGGAATTCTGTACCTTCAGCATTCTTTAACAAGGAGGCCGCCTCTCCAGCCCTAACATGGAGGGGACCATCTAGCTCGGAGACGCACCATTGTCGAAACCTCAGTTCGTACATCTGCACTGCCATACGGAGTATAGCCTCCTCGATGGCTGTAATAAAATTCCCGAGATGGTGGCTCGCGCTAAAGCCATGGGACAGCCGGCCATCGCCATGACCGATCACGGGGTGATGTGTGGAACGGTCCAGTTCTATAAAGAGTGTTTAAAACAGGAGATCAAGCCGCTGATCGGCTGCGAGGTCTACGTCGCCCCCAGAGGCATGAGCGATAAGCAGCCCGGGGTAGACGCTCGCCCCTATCACTTTACCCTGCTGGCTCGAGACCGGACCGGATACCGCAATCTCTTGGCCCTGGTCAGCCGAGGCCACCTCGAGGGCTTCTACTATAAGCCCAGGGTGGACCGGGCGCTCTTGGAGAAGCACTCCGAAGGGTTGGTGGCGCTGTCCGGCTGTCTCAGGGGAGAGGTGAACGACGCCCTCTTGAGCGACGATGTCGGACTGGCTAAGCGCAGGCTCGGGGAGCTCCGGGATATCTATCGAGAGAACCTCTTCGTGGAGCTGATGGACCACGGAATTCCGGAACAGAAGAAGACCAATCAGGACCTTATCGCTCTGGCCAGATCGATGAAGCTTCCGTTGGTGGCCACCAACGACGCTCACTACGGGCTCCAGTGCGATGCATCGGTGCAGGATACGCTGGTCTGCATTCAGACCGGAAAGCTGCTCAACGATACCAATCGGATGAAGTTTTTCGCACCGGAGTTCTATCTAAAATCCGCCGAAGAGATGGCCCGGACCTTCTCGGGCCTAGAGGAGGCCCTGACCAATACACTGGAGGTGGCAGACCGGTGCAGTCTCAAACTAGACCTGGATACGGTCTACCTGCCGGACTTTCCGGTACCGGAGGGGTACACCTGTGAGAGCTACCTCCGAAAACTGTGCGAGGACGGCTTCCGAAGGCTGTTCGGAACCGATAACCCCGGGGGCGACTACCTAGAGCGCCTCGAGGTCGAGCTAGAGGTGATCAACGGGAAAGGCTTCGCCGCGTATTTTCTGATCATCTGGGACTTTATCAGGTACGCCCGGGACAACGGGATCCCGGTCGGGCCCGGACGAGGCTCGGCGGCGGGCTCCCTGGTGGCCTATCTCACCGGGATCACGACTCTAGACCCGCTACAGCACGGCCTGCTCTTCGAACGGTTTCTGAACCCTGAACGCACGGAGCTACCGGATATCGATACCGATTTCTGCGTTGAGCGCCGAGAGGAAGTGATCAACTACTGCCGCCGGAAGTACGGAGAGGATAAGGTGGCCCAGATCATCACCTTCGGCCGGCTCAAGGCCAGAGCCGCCCTCCGAGACGTGGGGAGAGTGCTGGACATCCCCCTCTCCAAGGTGGATAAGATCGCTAAGACGGTACCCGAGGGGCCTGGGGTGAAGCTCAAGGACGCCCTGGCCTCCTCGGAGTTCAAAAAGTTGGTGGACGAGGATCCGGAGACCCAGCAGATGGTGGAGCTGGCCCTCAAAGTTGAGGGGATGGCCCGAAACGCAGGCGTTCACGCCGCTGGGGTCGTTGGGGCCCGAGATCTTGCCCGCGATGGAGGCGCCGACGGTGGGGACGACCTCCTCGATCGTGCCCTCACTGGTCGTGTCGTCGTTCCCGCTCGAACCACCGTCCGCGCTGCTGGCGGACGCGTCCTGGC
>CAZDLH010000177.1:0-5861 GCA_964505925.1 uncultured Burkholderiales bacterium | reverse complement strand
ACCATCACCGCCGGGATAGCCAGCTACTATAGCATCGTTTTGCTTCTCCGGTTTCTCAAAGGTAACAGCTTCATGGGGTTCGTCTACTACTGCTGGATCCTGGGCGCAGTGATCTTCTATTGGACCTACGCCACGCAAGGTCTCTGATGGTCGTGGGGGAGACTCTCCGCGAAGCTTGAAGCTGCGACGATGAACAGTAGCGTGACGATCTCCGATCTCGATTTTCTTCAGAGCTGGCTGAGGGCCGAACCTCTGCTTTTAACTGGACTCGAGATCCTCGAAATGGGAGACCCCAACACCGCCGAGAGGATCCGCCACGAGCGCGAGTGCACCGAGGCGGCCTTTCGACTGCTGCCGCAGCTTTTAGCCGAGGCCCGTCAGCGCTTGCAGGGCAGCTCTGAAGCCCAAGCGCCCCAGCTTTCGAGCAGCGTCGAGTAGCTGTAGCCGGCGTTGGTCGGACTGGTCGAAGGGAGGTAGGCGAACCCGATCCCCCGGGCCGCGCAGAACTCGTCGAGCCCGTAGCGCCGAGCTATCTGTTCGGCCTTGCGGCCGTTGAGCGCTACCGATACGATGTTGGGATGCTCCAGGAGAAACCGATCCAACGGATTGGGGCGGACCTCTCGGAAGTCGCTGTCTAGGCTGCCCGGCCTGCGGAACTCTTGGGCTACGTCCCACAGCGCCAGTCCGGCGGCTGTGAAGCGTTCGACGCGCTGCTCGTAGGTGCACTCCGCTGGCCACCCTAAAAGTTCGCTCCACAAAGACCAGAAGCGGTTCCTGGGATGGCCGTAGTACTGCTGGCGCAGGAGCGATTCCCGACCGGGTGCCGAGCCCAGGATGAGACCGACGGGGAGGCGACCCACCAGAGGGGGAAAACCGCGCTGCAACGGGTCTTCAGTCATAGCGCAAGCTTTGCTTTCGGGCCCTGGAGCCCTGGTCGGTAGAGCCGGGATCCGGGGCGGCTATCAGAGTCGGGCGAGGCGGTACCAGGCTTCGGCCAGCAGGGCCCGCAGGGCCTCGCTGGAGTGATAGAACTGCCGACCGCTGGGCAGTAGCCCGAGGTAGCCTCGGTCTAACTTGGCGCGAATGCGAAATTCGGTGGGGGCCGAGAGCACCTGGAGTCCCTCTCGCTCGAAGCACAGGCGAGCCCGCCGGGCGTGACTGGCCGAGGTGACCAGCAGGATGCGCTCGACTCCGGCCTTCTTGAGGAGCGGCGCGCTGAGCTCGGCGTTCTCCTGGGTGTTCGTGCTCTGGGATTCGACCCACTCGGTGTCCACTCCGAAGCGGCCCAAGGCCCAGGCCATGGCGGCGGCCTCCGAGCTCATCGGGGTGTCGCCGTAGCCCCCGGAGGTGAGCACGGGAAGCTCGGTGGCCCGGGCCACCTCTGCTGCGTAGACCACCCGCATCCAGCTGGTGGTACTGGGTACTGCCGGTGCGTCGAACTCCGCCGGATCCGGGTGGGCTCCGGCCCCGAGGACCACGATCGCTTGAGGCGCAAAGGCCTCCAGCCGTTGGGGATCCAGGGGGGGCTCCGATTCGGCCCAGGCCGAGAGCGCGTGCGAGAGCGGGGCGGTGGATAGGGCAAAGAGGGCTAAAAGTACGACGGCGGCCCCGCCGCGGGCGGCCTTCGGGAAGCGCCCCGCTACGGCGATACAGACGCCCAAGAGCGCGATCAGGCAGCCCGGCGGTAGGATGTACTCCCGCAGCAGATAGGTCATGGGGGCGGGTTCGAACCGGGGGCGGCCCGTCCCTGGAGGGGCGCCGGGCCAGACCTCGCGAGGACCCAGGAGGCTTGCGCCGGCGTTCAGAACCTCACCCTATGCAGTATCTAGGAGACGGAGTCGGGCGATGCTCTTAGAACTCGAGGTTCAGGGGTTCGCGCTCGTCGATCGAGCGGTCCTGGAGTTCGGGCCGGGGTTGACGGTGTTGAGCGGCGAGACCGGAGCCGGTAAGTCGATCGTCTTGGACTCCCTGGGCTTTCTCTTGGCTTGCGCCCCCTTCGCTGGGGCCGACGACCGGGACTGCCGCGTGGCCGGACGCTTTCGCCCCACCAAAGCGGCCAACGACTATCTCGAAGAGCAGGGGCTGCCCGGCGACCCGAGCGAGCTTTTGATCGTCCGGGAGCGAAGGCTGGGCGGTCGCACTACTTCACGCCTGAACGGCGGGCTCGTCACGGCGGCCCAGCTGAAGGGGTTAGCGCCCTACTTGGTGGACCTGCACGGCCAGCACCAGAGCTACCGACTGACCAGAGAGTCCAGCCACCTCGCCACCCTAGACCGACTGGCCGGCGACGGGCACCTAGCCCTGCTGGATACCTACCAACAGCAGTACCGCAAAGCCGCGGGCCTGCAGCAGGAGATCGATTCGCTGCACATGGCCGAGCGAGAGCGGCTCCGGGAGCTAGACCTCATCGAGCGAGAGCTTCAGGAGATCGAAGCGGCTGGCCTCGAGGACCCCGACGAGGATCGGTTGCTGGAGGCACGGATCGCCAAGCTGGCCGCCTCCACGGAGCTCGCCGCCGGCTGCCAGACCGCATCGGATGCCTTGCGGGGCGACAGGGGCGCCCTGGATCGATTGGCGCTGGCGATATCGGCGCTGGGGCAGCTGGTGAGGCACGATCCCAGCTTGAAGCCCCCCCTCGAGCGCCTGATGGAGCTGGAGGTGGAGCTCGCCGAGTGCGGGCGCGACCTGTCGATCTACGGTGAGACGGTAGAGCGCGACGAAGGGGCCCTAGATCGGCTTCAGGCTAGAGCCGAGGAGCTCAAGAAGCTGAAGCGGCGCTACGGGTCCGATCTGAGGGAGGTGCTCTCCTACGCTGTGGAACTGGTGGAGCGCCGGGACCGGCTGCTGAATTCGAGCGAGCACCTGCAGCGGCTGGAAGGGGAGCTGGCCCAGGCTACCGCCACCCTGGAGCGCTCGGCCACCGAGCTGAGCACAGAGCGGGTCCGGGCCGCTAGGGAGCTCGAGACCGAGGTGGTGCGCGAGCTGCAGGGCCTAGCCCTACCCGGGGTGGAGTTCACCGTCGAGCTCAAGGCTCTGCCGGCACCGGCCTTCCAGGGGGCCGAAGAGGCCCGCTTCCTTTTCCGGCCGAACCCCGGGCGGCCGCCGGCACCGCTGGCCGAGACGGCCTCCGGCGGGGAGCTCTCTCGGGTCATGCTGGCGCTGGTGTCGCTGCTCAGCCGCCATCAGCGCCAACCGACGCTGATCTTCGACGAGATCGATGCCGGGTTGGGGGGGCGAGCTGCGGAGGCGGTGGCCGACCGACTTCGGGAGCTATCGCGCCGGGTGCAGGTGCTGTGCGTGACCCACCTACCGGTGGTGGCGGCCGCCGGCGAGGTGCAGTTTCGGGTGCAGAAATCTACCGGGCAGGGCCGGGCGGTGGTCCTGGTGGAATCTCTAGACCAGGACCAGCGGGTGGAAGAGCTGGCTCGCATGCTGAGTGGGGAGTCTGCGGTGGAAGCCTCCCGGCAGCTGGCCGTGGGTCTTTTGGCGGCCAGCGGGGCGGTACGGACCGCACACACTCCCGCCACCTGTTGAAAAGGGAAGGGAACCTCGGCGCAGAAGGTCGCGCGACTAAGGGGCAGCCGGGCGCCGCCTCTCCAGACGCCGCCAGATGGAGGTATCCGCTGGCCTAGACGTCCCGACCGTCCCCCTGCGTGGGGTCGGCGACGAAGGAGAAATATGATCAGAACAACCGTATTGCCCAACGGGGCCACGGTCGTGACCGAATCGATCCCCGAATTTCGTTCCTGCACCATCGGTGCGTGGGTCTCCACCGGTTCCCGGTTCGAAAGAGAAGAAGACGCGGGGATCGCTCACTTTCTTGAGCACTTGCTGTTCAAGGGGACCGAGTCTCGAACCGCATATGAGATCGCCAAAGAGATGGACTCGATCGGCGGTCAGCTGAACGCCTTCACCGAGAAGGAGCGGACCTGTTTCTACGCTAGAGTCCTCGACGAGCACGTGGATCGGGCGGTCGAGATCCTGTTCGACATGCTGAAGAACTCGCTTCTGGACCCGGCCGAGGTCGAGCGCGAGAAGGGCGTGATCATCGAAGAGATCAAGATGTTCGAGGACTCGCCCGACGACCAGGCGAGCCATCGCTTCACTCGCTCGCTGTGGACCGACCACTCCTTGGGGCGGCCGGTGATCGGCTACCGCGAGGTGATCGAGCAGATGACGGCAGAACGGCTGCGCAGCTATCTGCAGACCCGCTACGGCGCCTCCAATCTGATGGTGGCGGCGGCCGGACGAGTGGACCACGACGCTTTCGTAGAGCTGGTGAACAGAGCCCTCGAAGGGTACCCCGAGGGAGAGTTTCAGCCGGTTTTGGACGCCCCGGCCACCACTCAGCAGCGCTTGGTGTTCCGCAAGGACTGTGAGCAGGCCTACGTCTGCTACGGCGGAGTGGGGATGGGCGCGACCGATCCTCGGCGCTACTCTTTTCTGGTTCTAGACGCGGTGCTCGGGGGCTCTATGTCCAGCCGCCTGTTCCAGGAGATCCGGGAAGCGCGAGGCTTGGCCTACTCGGTGGGGACCTTCTCTTTTTCGTATCTGGATACCGGGGTCTTCGGGATCTACGCTGGTACCAGCGGGCAGTCCGTCGAGGAGCTGCTCAAGGCCAGCGACGAGATCTTGTACAAGGTGATCTCCGAGGGGCTCAGCGAGGAGGAGTTGACGCGCTCGAAAGAGCTCTTGAAGGGGAACCTGGCGCTCGGCATGGAGAGCACTTCGGCCCGCATGCTGCGCCTGGCCCGCTCTTTGCTGACCCACGGGCGTTACGTGCCGGTGGAAGAGGTGATCGCGGCCGTCGATCGCACCAGCCACAGCGACGTTCTGGAGCTCGCTCGGGAGTACTGCGACCCCAGCCGCTTTTCCCTGACGGTGCTAGGGCCCGTCTCGGAGATCAACGGTATCGGGGCGCGAGCGATCGACGCCCGAGATCTCAGAGCCGGAGGGCTCGGGCTGGAGGTCGTGTCGTGAGTGAAGTCAACGATATCCCGGTGGTGGTCGCCGGCGCCAACGGGAGGATGGGTCGGCAGGCCGTCGACGCGGTGCTCCAGCAGATCGATATGCGACTGGTGGCGGCCTTCGGGAAAGCCCGGGGTATCGGCGAGGACGTGGGCCTGCTCAGCTGCAACGAGCCGTGCGGCGTGCTGTTGGAAGACGACCCGGAGTCGGCCATCGCTAAGGCCGCCGGTGGGGTCCTGGTGGACTTCTCGCTGGGCCAGGTGGCCAAAGAGCACGCGATGCTCGCCTTGCGCCACAATGTGGCCTGCGTGATCGGGTCCACCGCTATCCCCGGCACCGACGAGCAAGAGATCGCCCAAGCGGCCAGTAAGACGGGCGTGCTGGTGGTGCCGAACTTCGCCCTGGGGGCGGTCTTGATGATGAAGTTCGCCAAGGAGGCGGCGCAGTATTTCCGTTGGGCCGAGATCGTCGAGTACCACCACGAGAAGAAGCTCGACTCCCCGTCGGGCACCGCTCGGCGGACCGCTGAACTGATGCGCAAGGCTCGGCCCGACGGCTTTCGGGCGCCCATCGACTCCCAGGAGAGCGTGAAGGGGGCCCGGGGCGGTACGCTCGGCGGGATCCGGATCCACTCGGTGAGGCTGCCGGGGATGCTGGCCCACCAGGCGGTGCTGCTGGGGGCGCCGGGTGAGACCCTCACCATCCGCCACGACGCGATGGATCGAGAGAGCTACATGCCCGGTATGCTCTTGGCTATCCGAAAAGTACGACAGATGACCGGATTGACGGTCGGTTTGGAGAACGTTTTAGAATGAAGCCTGCACATTTTGCCATAGTAGGGGCCACCGGAGCGGTGGGCGAGAAGATGCTTCAGGTTCTCGAGCACCGGGAGG
>CAZDLH010000176.1:0-5862 GCA_964505925.1 uncultured Burkholderiales bacterium | reverse complement strand
TCCATCGTCTGCCCGAGGACGACCCTCTTCGCCAGACGTTTCAGCGCCGACTGATCGCTAGCTACCTCGAGGCGAATCGACTGCAGGAGGCTTCGGCCGAGGTCGAGCGGCTTCCCGAGGAGGACGAATCGCGTTCGGCCTTCGTGAGTCGGCTCATCTCCGGTTTTTTGGGACAAGAGATGCTGGAGGAGGCGAGCAGAGAGATCAACCGGCTCGGGGAAGGCGACCCGCTCAGAAACTCCTATATGGGTCAGCTGATCGAAGCCTACCTCTCGTCTGGGGATCTCGATCGAGCGGCTCAAGAGGTGGAGCGGCTCTCGGCCGAAGACGAGATCAGACCTCGCTATCACCGTCGGATCATCCAAGCTTATCTGAACGCCAGTCGCTTCGAAGAGGCCGAGCGCGACATTCTTGCGCTCTCCGAGGACGATCCGGAGAAGCGATCCTTTTTGCGGCTGCTGATCCAGAAGTATCTTACGCTGGGCCAGCTGGATCGGGTGCGCGAGGTCGTCGACCAGATGCCCAACGACATGGAGGAGAAGAAGCAGTACCTCGACGGGCTGGTTCACAACTACCTCGACTCGGGCGACTTGGCCCGGGCTCGCCAGCACATCTACAGGATGGCGGAGTCGGCTTCAGCCGAGGGCGATCATCAGGAGGCCGAGCGGCTCTACCGAGAGATCTTGGCTTACCAGCCGGCGGACTCAGAGATCCGGCTGCGCCTGTCCCAGGAGATCGCGGTTCAGGGGCATACGGAGCGCGCTCGGGAGGGGATGCTGGTCTTGGCTGGCCGGTTCAACCGGGAGCGGAACGTCACCTCGGCCGTCGACGTCTACAGCCGCATGCTGGAGATGGACCCGACGGACTACAACGCCCGCTATAAATTGGGTCACCTTTGGGCTAAACAGGGGCAGACCGCCCAGGCGCTGGAGCAGTTCGCGACCCTCGCCAAGGTGTATCTGGAGGAGAACCTGCCCGAGGTAGCCCACAAGGTGCTCGATCGGATCTTGGAGCTGGACCCTAAGGGTATCGAGCATCGGCGTCAAGCGATCCGACTGCTGATCCGGAACCTGAGATTCGATGAGGCCACCGAGCACTACCGAACTCTGATGAGCATCCATCTCGAACGGGGAGAGGTCGAGGAGGCTCAGGAGTGCGTGAAGGAGATCATCAATCTCCAGCCTCTGAATCTCGAGCTGCGGCAGAGCCTGGGAGCGCTCTTCTTGCGAGCCGGTTTTCTGGAGCACGGACAGTCCCTCCTCGAAGAGCTGTACGCCGACGCCGAGAGTAAAGGCGAGCAGGAGCGAATGCTTCGGATCCTTCGGGAGCTGAGCGATTCGTTCGCTCACAACGAGCAGTGGCAGACCTCCATGGAGTATCGCGACCGCTCGGCAGACCTGTTGAGCCAGCTCGGGCGGCAGCAGGAGGCCAACGAGCAGTACTATGAGATCACGCGCAACTATCTTCTCCACAGCAACGCGGATGAAGCCGATAAGATCCTAGACAAGCTGCTTCAGAGCCTGGTCGCTTCCGGCGACCTTCTGAGCGGCCTGGAGCGCTTAGAGGGGCTCGAAGAGGAGCTCAAAGCGGCCGAGCGCGGGCGGATGGCCACTTCGGTGATGAAGAAGCGGGCGAAGGTTCTCGACTCCCTGGAACGGCACTCCGAAGCGATCGAGCTGTATCGAGAGATCGCCGCGGCTATGCTCAGCTATAAGGAGGTCGAGGAGGGTCTTACGACCTATCGCGAAGCGGCGGAACGAGCCTTTTCGGTGGGTCTCGAAGCGGTCGGCGCCGATCTGCTTTTCGAACTCGCGACCGCCACTTTGACCCATTCCGGCCTCGAGAACACGAAGTCGGTCTTAGAAGAGATCTTGGAGCGCTCCCAGGACAGTGCCGTCAATCTCGAACGCTTGGGAGACATCCTGTTCGCCCAGAACCTGTTCGAGGAGGCCAGGCCGTATTACCGTCAGGCGCTCGAACTCGAACCGGGTCGGCCCGACGCGCTCTCGCGCATCGCGATCATCTACGCCCGGGAGGGTCGACTCGAAGAGGCGGCGGACGTGGCGAAGCAGATCTTCAGTAAAGGGCTGGTCTCGAGGATTATTTCGGAGTACAAGAAAGCCACCTCGTTCACCCGGGGTGAGGCTTCTAGCCATTTGCGACTAGGGAACTTCTTTCGGCAGATGGGTTTCGTAGAAGAGGCGATCAAGGAGTTTTTGGTGGTAGCCTCAGAGGGCTCAAGGGTGCTTCCGGCCGCCAACAATTTGGCCGAGTGCTTCCGGCAGAAGGGGTACCCTCATCTCGCCGTTAAGCAGTTTCAGAAAGCGTTGGATCTGCCAGGGTATCGCGACGAGGATTTTCTGGAACTCCGCTTCAATTTAGCGTGCACTTACGAAGAGATGGGGAACCTGCAGGCTGCACTCGCCGCCTACCAGTAGTGTTTCGTGGTCGATATAAGATATAGGGATGTCGCCTCTCGGATCGAAGTGCTGATGGAAAAGATGCAGGCATCCGAAGTATGATACAGTGTCAAGGAACGATACTTGGAAGAGTTAGAGAGTTGAAAGCGGAGAGGAAAAAGAAGGTTTGGACGGTAGCCATGCTACTCGTAACGGCCGTGCCGGCTTACGCCCAAGGTGGAGATGCCGGCTTTCTACAAGCGAATGAATCCTTACTGTTGTGGGGCGGGGCTGGTCTCTTGGGCCTGCTCCTGCTGTTGATAGCCTGGGAGATCTACGACCAGAAGAGCGCTTCTCGCTCTTCTCTCGATATCGCGAAACTGGCCGCAGCCGCGGCGAAGAAGCATTCGGCTTCGGCGCCCCCTTCCGGCTCTCTCACTTCCCTCGGAACGCTCGCAGCTGCGAGCAGCGGCGGCTTCGCTCCGCCCCCGCCGCCCCCACCGGCGGCGGCCCCACCCTCCGCGGGCGGGTCGGGCGGTTTTTCTGCACCACCCCCTCCACCACCGCCGAGCGCCCCTCCGGCGGGTGGCGTTTTCTCGCCTCCCGCTTCGGATGTGGCGGCTAGTAGAGCTGATGAAGGGGGAGCGGGAGGTAGCGGCGGATGGGCCGACCTCCTCCAGAGAGTGCGCGCCGGTGAGCCCGAAGCTGCAAGCTTTCAGTCCTCGTCACCACCGCCTTCGACCGAAGACGAAACCTTCGCACAGCCCCCAGCATCCCCGGGTTCCGGGGAGGGGTTCTCGCCGCAGGTCGGGGGAGCTGGCCTGCAGCCGAGCGCGTCTGCTACAGGCTCGCCGGATGGCGGGGCCGCGGGCGGATCCTCCGAGGCTTGGGAGGCGCTCCTCAAGCGCACCACCAAGACCGAAGATTCTCTGGCCGGAGGGCCGGGCGGCGATCCAGGCAAGATCTCCTTGTCGAGCAGCTTCAGTCTACCAGGCGAAAAGAGCGAAGAGTCGGGTCAGGCTCCCGCCGCTTTCAATCTGGGTGGTGGGCCGCCGGCGCCGGGCCCCGGTGGAAGCGGTCTGGGCGGTTTCAGCCTGCCTGGCAGCACACCGCCTCCGTCGGCCGGCGATAGCGGCGGGTTCTCGCTGCCCGGTACTTCTCCAGCCGGAGGGTCGCCGTTCGCACTGCCCGGGGCTGGGGACGCCTCGATGCCGGGCGCAGGCGGGGGAGGATTCAAACTACCCGGGGGACTCGGCGACTCTCTGGGGGCCACGATGAGTTCCGCTCCCGGCGGCTTCGATTTTGGGTCGGCACCCCCGTCGGGAGGGCCGCAGGATCTCGGGTCGACTCTACCCCTTTCAGACATGTTTGGTTCGAAACCCACCTCCGACTCCGCTCCACCGGCTTTTCAGCTGCCCGGGTCCGGAGGGTCGGGTGTCCCGAGCGCCTTCGATACGTCGAAAGGTACGGGCGACTCTGGTGGTGGAATACCCGGGGGCAGTCGTAAGATCTCCTTGGATTTCGCTTCCGGTGGCGGACAGACCCCGCCCCCGCCACTACCCAAGACGGAAGGTTGATGGAACTTAGGTGAGAACGACGCTCAGTGGGGGCAGTGACCAGCTGATACCCAGAGGATTTCCCTTCGTAGAGAAGGCAGTCTTGTCTGCTGACGATGTCGAGCAGATGGTCGATAATCTGCTGGCCGAGCAGTTCGGAGGCTGTGTTCAGGTGAAGATCGGGACTTCGGTTGCCTACTTCATGGTGGCTCACGGGTCCGTCTTGCGATGCCTTGAGGCGAACAGCCGGGGGGTGTTGTCCCCCCGGAACCAGGAGCGAATCTTCCGGCTCATGAGGCAACGATCGTCCACCGAGGTGTCGAGCTTCGTGCTGGCCTCGTCGATGGTGTCGCTGCTCAGTAAGTCTTTCGCGTTCGGCACCTATCTGAGCGATTCTCGAATCGAGAGAACGCGTCTGTCGACGATCATGACGGACCTCGACAGTAAGCAGATCTCAGGCGTGATGCGCCTCGTCGGTCCCGAGGGTGCGGTTCACCTTCTGCTCGAAGGGGGCACCGTCTTGACCGAGCGGTTCGCGGAACGATATGGGGATGTGGTCTGCGGTGATAAGAAGGTGAAATCTATCCTAGACCACGTCTACAAGAACGGCTCTCGGGTCACGATCATGGGGGATTCCGATGAGGTGGTCGACCGTAAGGTGGGAGAGTCCGAGGACGATCTGGGTCGCATCAGGCAGTTTAGCTTGAAGAAGGCTTCGGGGCTGTTCCGTTCCGCCGAAGAGGTGAAGGTCGCCGACGATATCTTCCGCGAGTGGGGTCTCGATCCGAAGGGGCAGATCGAAGTGGAGATCGAGACCGGAGAGGGCAAGATGCATGTCTACCGCTGCAGGACAGGCCCTTCCCGGCTGGGTAACCGGATCGAAGTTCTCTCGAATATGCTTAAAGAGATGAATGTTGCAGAGAACGACGGCGTGAATGTTCGCCCGATCATCTAGGAGGACTTCATGGCGGACCTGAATCAGATCCTGAGAAATTTCTGTCGTTTAGAGCACGTCGAAGTGGCTGCTGTCTTCGACCCTGACGGACTGGTGATCGAACGACACCCCGAGGAGGGTGACATCATGGAGCCGCTCAACGAACTCTTGATCCGAAGTCTCCTGGAGGGGACGGCGATCGCGGAGACGTTGGGCAAGGCCCCTTTGAAGCAGCAGTACATCGAGTTCGCCGACCGACAGGTGGCAGCGGAAGTGGTCGCGGGCGGGTTCGTCCTCGTCGTATTGGCCGGGGCCGGGGCCAATCTTGGACGAGTTCGCCTCGAGATCCGTAAGAACAGAGGCGCTGTGGAGAAGCTCCTGGTTTAGGGGAGAGCCCTCGCCACGACACCGGAAACGCTCCGACCTACAACTCCGACCTACAAGATGCCAGAAGGAAGGCCAGAATGGGAAAGAAGATTCTCCTGGTAGACGACGAGCCCCACGTGCTAGAGGTGCTACGGGTGACCCTCGAGGACCTAGGGTTTATACTCCTCGAGGCGGCCGACGGACCGGGCGCGCTCGATGTGGCTCAGAACGAGAGACCGGACCTCGTGATCCTCGATGTTATGCTCCCGTCGATGAGCGGGCTCGATGTCTGTAAACAGCTCAAGGAGGCTGGGGAGACCGAGAAGATACCGGTGATCATGCTGACCGCTCGTAGCGGGGAAGAGGATGCCGCCGCCGGCTTCGAGGCTGGAGCCGACCGCTATCTGACCAAGCCGTTTAGTCCGTTAACCCTACAGACAGAGGTGGTCAAGCTCCTCGATATCGATCTCCCTTGAGGATCGCCGACACCCGATCGCGAGGCCAGCTAGAGGTCCTCTACAATATCTCGCAGGCTCTGACCTCGACCCTGGAGGTCGACCAGGTTCTCCAGACCATGCTCGATATGGTGCTCGCCGACTTCCAGGCG
>CAZDLH010000175.1:0-5866 GCA_964505925.1 uncultured Burkholderiales bacterium | reverse complement strand
TGGGGGTGGGCCCCGTGGCTGTGGTCGTGGTCGCAGGAGCTGATCGGGATGCGGACGATCTTGTTGCCTTCGATCATCGATTTGAAGACGCTGGTGTCGATATCGCTCTTGAGGATATTGAGGGTCTCTTTTTCGATGATGGCTTTGTCGTCGTACATCGCCTTGATGCCGGCCATTTCGTTCTCGACGGTCTCATCGTCGATCTCCGAGTGGACCATGTCGACCAGCTTGCCTTCGGGGCTGAAGACGAGGTTTACGCCGCCCTGGACATCGGTGACCAAGCCTTCGAGACCCTCGAGGGCGACCGGGACCTCCTGCTGGTAGCGGTAAGAGACGAAGGTCTCTCCGCGGCCGTTGCGGGATACCAGGTCCGGGGTGTACGGCAGGTCGGCGGGCAGTCCGAGCGCTTCGGCGTTGTCCTCGAGGAAGTTCACGGCGTTGGCCATCTCCAGGTCGGAGGGGATCTGGACCTCGGGTAGTTCGGCGCGACGCTCCTCGGCCGCTTTCACATCGGCTTCGCTGATGATGTTGCGGTCGATGAAGACCTGCTTGATGCCCTCGGAGTACTTGCCATCGTTGAGCTCCTTGTCGGAGGCCAACATCGCCAGGGCGAGGTCTTTGTAGCGAGCTCTGCTGGTGGAGCCGGCTTCGACGGCCCGGAGCAGGAGCGGACCGGCCACCTTTTCGGCGGTCTCGAGCGCTTCCAACTGTGTCTGTCCGTCATCGGAGATGGACTGCTTGTAGATGGACTCGATGGTGTCGTAGAACGAGGCCGAGAAGAGGCGCGAGAAGCTGTGGACCTGGGCGCCCATGTTGTCGTGGTCGCCGCGTCCGGGAGGGAGGTTTTTCGGGTCTTGGTATTTGAAGTCGTTGAGCGCGGTGCGCAGGTAGATCCGGTGGTCGTCGCTGGGGTCGTCGTTGTCGCCGACCACGGCAGCGCCGAACTCTTCAGCCAGAGAAGACATCACGTTGTGCTTGCGGAGGTCACCGCCGGTCTGCTCGAGGATGCGCTCGCGGTCCACCTCTTTGCTGAGGGCCATCAGCATGGCTCCGCAGTCGCCGAAGGATTCGTGGAAAGCTCCGGTCTCGAGGTCGTGGGTGCCGAAGTAGCCGGGGCGCAGTCCGTCGAGGACCGCGTGATTGGTCTCGTGGGCCACCACGTCGGTGGAGTTGGCGGTCTTCATGACGCGTCCGAGGCTGGGCGAAAAGTCGTAGAAGTAGGCGGTGCCGCCACCGAAGCGGGAGTAGTAGGCGTTGCGACCTTCCTGCTTGTGCGGGGTGACGGTCATCTGGTCGCCTCGGGTGGCCCACGGGATCTCGGAGCCGCGGTACGACTCCATGGTGTGTAGGGTGCGGGCGGTGAAGGCGTGGGCGTTCACCTGGGAGACCTGGTCGCTTCCGTCGGCGAAGATGTAGTTCCCCTGGGCGTCGGGCTGGGCGTGAGGCCGGGAGTCTCGGGTGCGGACCCGGTCGCCGGTGAGGTTGGAGCCGATCTCGCTCTTGTCGACTTCGAGGAGCATGGGTTTGTCGACGTAGGGGTCCTGGGCGTAGACCGAGACTTTGACAGTTTTCGCTTCGCCGTTGCCTTCGGAGCCCGCTGCGGGGGCCGGGGCCTCGGGGCTACTGGCCACCGGGGAGGCCTCCGCCGCCGGGGTCGAAGGCGCTCCGCTCAGCTGGACGCTTTCGGCAGGAGCGCTGGGCGCGGAGGAGTGAGGGCAAGCGCAGCTCTTGGCCTGGGGTGCCGCCGGGGTAGCGTGGGCGGGGCGGTTAACGGGCGTCTGAGAAAACTGGATATTCAACGTGGGACTCCTTGAGCGGATTCTTTAAGATTCTCTTTTATGAGAATGCCAAAGATCGCAGCCCGATACGTTGCAAATATGTTACACGGTGAGAGAATCTTCCAGAATCGCTTCGAACGGTCGGGAACTCTTGGTGAAGAACTCCGGGATTTTGCGAAGTTGGTAAGGCGGTAGCTTGTAGCTTTCCAGCACCAGTGAGATCCGATGGCGCGAAGCGGAGCGAACCTCCTCCACCTCGTGCTTGAGGTCGCCTCGGAACTCGAAGAGTTTGCCGGTGGTCGGTCGGACCACTGGGCGGTAGTAGCCGCACCAGGCCGGCGACCACAGGCGGAGGGAGCCCCCGTCGAGGTCCTCGGGGACATCGAGGTACAGTACGGAGACCTTGATCGGGAACGGTGGGTACTCCGGGCGGGTCCAGGTGTTGAGGCTGCGGTCGATGTGGGGGGCGACCCGGGCTCCGGTGGCGATGCTGAGTGGGTTGAAGAAAAAGGCGTTGGCTTGGTCCGGAGCCAGAGCGTTGAAGAGCGTGAATAGAGGTGGGAAGCTGTTCTCGAGTCGAGCTAGCCCCCCCCGGGTGAAAGCGATGGAGAAACCCTCGGTGCCGCTGAAGCGGACGTTGAGGGTGGTCCCCCCCATCAAGGGGTGCTCCCGTACGAAATCGGCCGCCTGCTGGACGAGGGCTGCGGGGAAGGGGCTGTCGTCGATTCGAAACAGCGGCCAGAGCCGCCCGGGTACGAAGGGGCGAGGGGGAGGCGTCATGGGATGAGGGTAGCACAAGCGGTCTTTAGCAGCAAAGTCGCACTTTCTTTACGTTAAGCAGGGAGAAGCCGTCGCTTCGCGTAGCCGCGCCCATGAATCGTGCTACAGCTCCCGTTCCAGATCGCGCCTTGGAGTTTGTGGTGTTGAGCTTCGAAGGACCGGACCCGTATTCGATGGTGGGGGGGCTCGGGGTACGGGTCACGGAGATGACCGACACCTTAGCTCGACTCGGGTTTTCGACCCACCTCGTCTTCGTGGGCGGGCCGAACGCTCCCGCCGTCGAGATCTCTTACGAGGGGCGACTGACCCTGCATCGCTGGTGCCGCTGGCTGAGCAAGCGGTTTCCTCACAACGTCTACGATGGGGAGCGCGAGAAGGTTCGCGACATGGAAGCGAGTCTGCCCACGGTGGTGGTGGACCAGTTGGTAACCCGCAACGCCGCCCGAGGGGTGACGACGGTGGTGCTGGCCGAAGACTGGCAGACGGCCTCTACGCTTGCCGCTATCGGTGAGATCTTAGAGCAGCGCGGCCTGCTCGAGCACTGCGTGCTGCTTTGGAACGCGAACAACACCTTTGGGTTCGAGGGGATCGACTGGGCCGGCTTGACCCGCCACGCTCATCTCCTGACGGTGTCGCGCTACATGCGCGAGAAGATGAGGGCCTTGGAGCTCGAGCCGTTGGTGGTACAAAACGGGATTCCGGCGCGCTTCTGGGCCGAGGTGGACCGGACCGCCGGACGGCGGCTGCGGGAGATGGCCCCAGGTCTGCTGCTGACCAAGGTGGGGCGCTACCATCCCGACAAGCGCTGGCGCATGGCGGTGGCTGCGGTGGCCGAGACCAAGCGGCTAGGTTTAAACCCGCTGATGATCGTCAGGGGCGGGCGAGAGCAGTTCGGTCAGGTGGTGCGGCGCAAAGCGTTGGAGTTGGGACTACGGTGGACCAAGGTCTGCCCGGCGAGTTTAGCCACCGAAGAGATCTTGGCAGCCATCCAAGGGGCCACCGACGCCGATATTATCGAGCTAGATTTTTTTGTGCCCGAGACCTTCTTACGCACCCTCTACTGGGCCAGCCACGCGGTACTGGCTAACTCGGGGCACGAGCCGTTCGGGCTGGTGGGACTCGAGGTGATGGCCTGCGGGGGGGTTCCCATCACTGGCTCCACGGGTGAGGAGTACCTGCTTTCGTTCTTCAACGGGATCGCGCTGGGCAGCGACGATCCCCTGGAGATCACCGTCTACCTCGAAGAGCTGTTGAAGTCTTCGGAACTCGAGCGCTCTTTGCGGCAGTCGGGACGGATCACTTCGAAGCTGTTCGCCTGGGAGATCGTGCTGCGGGACCTCCTGCGGAAGATCGAGTTTCTGGCCCGCCGCCAGGGGGTTATTCTCCGGGACCGGGCCGAGTCCGACGGATAGCCGGCCAACTCCGTAAGGGTTGTGAAGGCTCGGTAGCGCCGAAGGGGGCAACCTAATGCTCCGGGCAGGGGATCTGCGCTTCGAGAGCAAGTTCTTTGGGCCTTACTGCCCGGCTCTGCCGGACAGGGCTTAACCGCCCGCGCCAGCCCGCTCTGGAGTGGCGGATACTCCGAGGGGAGGAACGCCTCCCTAGAAACGATCTACGAGGAGATACGATAACAATGAGTGCAACCAAGACCCAGATTTCCATCGAGAGCCGCCAAGAGCGCTTTAAAGACCTTCAGAAGACCCTGGTTCTCGTCAAGCCCGACGCTGTGGCCCGCGGATTAGTGGGCGAGATCGTAGGCCGCTTCGAGCGCCGCGGACTAGTCCTCAAAGGACTGAAGCTCATCCACATGAACGCCGACCGCGCCGGTAAGCTGTACGCCCCTCACGAAGGCAAGCCGTTCTACAACGACCTGGTGAGCTACATGACCTCCGGTCCTATCGTGGCGCTGTGCCTCGAAGGGGTGAACGCCATCTCGGTGGTCCGCACCATGATGGGCGCCACCAACCCTGTGGAAGCCGCTCCGGGCACCATTCGCGGCGATTTTGCCCAGCGTCTGGACGCCAACTGCGTGCACGGTTCCGACAGCCCGGAGAGCGCCGAGCGCGAACTGCCGATCTTCTTCGACGCCCACGAGGTGGTCGACTACGATCCCTCCCACACCTTCGCTCTGTAAGAAGGACGTGAGGAGTACGCCCGAGGTCTGCCCAGGTGAGTGAGTTTCGAAGCTCTTCAGGTCCTGATGCGCAGCTACCCGGGCACCCCGAGGGGGGTGGCCGCCTGCTACTGGTGGCCACCCCCCTCGGCCATCTGGGGGATCTGAGCCCTCGGGCTCGGGAGGCGTTGCTGGCTGCCGATCGGTGGGCGGTAGAGTCCATCGATGCGGCTCGCAGGCTGTTGGCGGTGCTGCTTCGGGATGCTCCGGAGGGCGTTGGGAAGCCGCGCTTTTCGAGCTACCGCGAGGGATCGAGGCTGCGCGATGAAGCCGAGATCGCCCGGGCGATCGAGCGGGGGGAGACGGTGGCTCTGTTGAGCGATGCCGGGACCCCGACCATCTCGGACCCGGGCTGGCAACTGGTGGACCGCGCCCGTCGGGAAGGGTGGGCGGTGGAGGCCATCCCCGGTCCGTGTGCGGCGGTGGTAGCGCTGAGCTTGTCGGGTTTCCCGAGCCGGAGCTTTCGGTTCGTCGGGTTTCTCCCGAAAAAGGGGCGCCAACGTCGAGAGGCCATCGAGGGCTGCCTGCGGGAAGTCTCACCGGTGGTGCTCTACGAGTCGCCTCATCAGCTCTTGGATTGCCTAAAGGAGCTAGGAGAGCGGGCTTCGAGCAGGCCGCTCTTCGTGGCCCGGGAGCTGACCAAGGCCTTCGAGGAGTGTTGGCGGGGCGCTGCGGGGGAGGCCTTCTCGGTCTGGAGCGACCGCCGAGTGCAAGGGGAGTTCACTTTGGTGCTGGGGCCGCTCCCGGAGCCGGAATCCGCCGAACAGCCCCCCGGGGTGGAAGAGGACTTCCTTCGGCTGTTGGGCGAGCTCGAGCTATCGAGTCGCGACGCGGTCCGCCTGCTGCAGCATCTGCACCCAGGGATGGGGCGCAACGAGCTGTACCGCTTGGTACAAGAGCGGCTCTAGCCGTCTCGAACCTCTTTCTTTAGAGCCAGAGTCAGAGCGCTAGACGGGCTCTACGCATTCGGAGGAAGGAACAGATGTTCGAAGAACTTTCCCGCATGACAGCACTTGGTGAAGGGTCCGAGCGGCGTCGCTATCTGCGGGTTGCCGCCGATGAGGGGCTCGACTGTGGGATCGAGGGAGCCGATGTGGTCCACATCGTCGGCGTGAGCAGTGAGGGTCGCGGTATG
>CAZDLH010000174.1:0-5874 GCA_964505925.1 uncultured Burkholderiales bacterium | reverse complement strand
GACTTGATGGCCTTCAGCGGTTCGGTCTCGAACCACTCGTCTAAAAAGTCGGCGCAGCTCATGGTCATCAGCCGGGCGAGGGTGTCGAAGTCCTCCCGGGAGAGGCGCTCGAGGCATCCCCGGGCCTGGGCCATGCGGGTGAGATCCCGGGCGCTCACCGAGGTGGGGTCCGGGGGGATTAGGTCCAGGAGCGGCGAGATCCCGAGAACCAGGCGGCGCATCAAAGCTCCGAATTCGAGGTAGCGCTCGGCGTCGTGGGGTGAAAAGCGAGCTAGCTCCTGGCGGGTCAGGTCGTGGTCCGGCCAGTCGGCGAAGTAGTCGCCGTTGGGTAGGGGGACGACGGTGGACTCCAGCGGCAGGATCTTCAAGCCGTGCTTCGGCAGTTCGAGGTCGCGGATAACTTCGGGCCGGAGTAGGCTGATCAGGTACGAGCCGGTCAGGTACTTGAAGCCGGGGTGGTGCTCTTCGGTGATGGTGGCGCCGCCCACGGTGTGCCGCCGCTCTAAGACGAGCACCTTTAAGCCTGCGCGGGCTAGGTAGGCGGCGTGGACCAGTCCGTTGTGGCCGCCCCCGACGACGATGACGTCATACTGCGGCATACTGGGCCTTCTTTCTCTGGGTGTGGAAAAACGGAAGTCGGACCGTGCGTCCAGGGATTCTTACTCGGCGGCGATCGACCATCATGTCGAAGAAGAGGGGGGTCTCCGGAGCGCAGAAAGCGGGCTCTACGGCTATCATGACCAGCAGCTCCTGGAGGGTGGGCGACCAGGTGCCGCAGGTCGCGTAGCCTCTCTGGTGCCCGTCCGTATCGAAGACCGGAGCCACTTCGCGCCAGGCTTGAACCGGGAGGCACGGGGGTAGGCCGACGACGGCGAACGCCTCCCGATAGCTCGGCAGGTCTAAGACCAGGCCGGTCAGGTGAAACGGGGTGGACTTCTCGGTTTTTTCGCTGAGGAGCGCTTCTCGGCCGACGAAAGGCCCTTTGTCGAAGGAGACGGCCCATCCCAGCCCGAGCTCGAAAGGGGAGGAAGTTTGTCCGAGCTGGGTGACGGTCGAAGCCGAGGCGTAGTCCACCTCGAGCATGATGAGCCCGGCTTCGATGCGAGCGATGTCGAGCGCCCAGATGCCCGCCGGGACCAGGCCGTAGCGCACTCCGAGTTCGCTCACCTGCGTCCAGAGGGCTACAGCGTCCGAGGCTTCACACCAGATCTCGTAGCCCAGGTCACCGGTGTAGCCGGTTCGGGAGACCCACAGGGGGCCCGCTCCGGTCTGGAAGTGGGCCGCTTCGGAGAAGCCCAGGTCGGCCACCTTCGGGCCCAAGAGCTCCAAGAGCAAGTTCAGCGAGGTGGGGCCTTGCAGAGCTAGAACGCCGAAGCGCTCGGTGACGTCTTCGATTTCGACCCGGTAGCCTCGGGCGACTAGTTCGAGCCAAGCTAGGCAATCTTCGGCAGCGGTGAGCTGATAGACGGTCTCGCCATCGTCGAGCTCCAGGGCGGCGACCGTTCCATCGTCTACGACTTTGCCGTTCTCCTCGCACCAGGGGGTGTAGATCACCTTGCCCGGGAGGAGTCGGCTCAGATCGCGGGTCACGAGCCGTTGCAGATACGGTAGGGAGTCCGGGCCAGAGATCCGGTATTTCGCCAGCGGCGAGATGTCGAACGCAGCGGTGCTGTTACGGACGGCGTAGTATTCGCGATCGCAGCTCGCCAGGTAGCAGCTCGCGACCTGATAGCCGCCCCAGCGCCGCCATTGGGCCGCCGTCATCAAGGGCTCGGTGCAGGGGTGGAAAGGGGTGGTCTTCAGCCTCGGCATCGGCGCTGATTTGACCCTCGAGGAGAAGGCTCCTTCGGGAGTTGCGAAGCTGGGACCCAGGGGGAGACGGACCGGGGGAGTCGAGGCGCCCGAAAAGGCGATCACCAGCGGAGCGTGGACGCCTCCTCGAGGTCGATGCTCTTCTGGTTTCGGTAGACCGACAGGACCAAAGCCACCCCGATGGTCACCTCGATAGCGGCTATGGCGATGACGAAGAGAGCGAAGACGATCCCCACGATCTCCGGCCGGAAGTGGGCGAACGCAACCAGATTGATGTTGACGGCGTTGAACATCAACTCCAGACACATCAGGACCCCGACCGCGTTGCGACGGGTCAGCACCCCGTACAGTCCGATGCAAAACAGCACGGCGGCGAGTCCCAAATAGTGGACGAGACCGATCAAGGGGACACCTCTCGGCTCTCAGAAACCGGCGGTACGGCCTCTTCCACGAGTGTCTCAGCTAAGGGGTAGGCCTCTTTTCTGGCGATCACCACCGCCCCGATGAGGGCTACGGTCAGCAGAAGTCCGAGCACCTGAAAGCTGAGGAGGTGTTCGGTGACGACGGCCGCGGCGATCTCTTTGAGCGGCCTTTCGGTCCCCTCGGTGGTTCGGATGGACTCCCACCCGGAGCTGTAGAGTAAACGCAGGAAGACGGCGGTGAGAAGGGCGCAGACAGCTAGGCTCGAGCCCTTCTGCAGGCGGGACGGTTGAAGCTGTGGGCGCATCAGATCGTGGGTCAGCATGAAGGCGAACAGCAAGATGACCGCGATCGCCCCAGCGTAGACCATCACCTGTACACCAGCCATGAAGGGGGCCGAGAGGCCGACGTACAGGGCCGCTACCCCTAGAAAGGTCGCGATCAGGCATAGACCTGCGTGGAACAGATTTCGGCTGACCACGACGGCGATGGCCGGGAGGAGGATGGCTCCGGCTAAAAACCAGAAGAGGTAGGGGTTCAAGAACTCGCCTCCCCAGTGTTCTCGGGGCCCTCGCGATCGTCGGTGGAGTGGGCTGAGAATAAGGAGAAGGCTCCCACTAAAAGTCCGGCCGAGACCAGTCCGATCAGGGCGGCGAGCCACCAGGTCATCAGGCCGTAGACGTCGAGGATACCCACGGCCGCGCACAGGCATAGATTCAGGAAGGCCAGCGGCAACATGAACTTCCAGCCCAGGGTCATAAGGTGGTCCGGTCGGATCCTGGGAAAGGTCCAGCGGATCCACATCATCAGTAGGATCAAGGCGTACATCTTCAAGAAGAAGACCGCACCGCCCATGAGGCAGTAGAGCAGATCTGGTTCGCTCGGGACCGGCACGAAAGGCACTAACCACCCGCCAAGGAAAACGGTGGTCCCGATGGCCGAGACCAGCATCATGTTGCAGAACTCAGCCAGAAAGAACATGGAGAACATCATGCCCGAGTATTCGGAGACGTAGCCGGCGACCAGTTCGGACTCGGCTTCGGGGATATCGAACGGAGGGCGGTTGACCTCCGCGATAGCCGCCACGTAGTAGATGAGCGCTCCTAGGAATCCCGGGACGATGAACCAGACCCCGAGCTCTCTTTGAGCCAGGACGATCCCTTGCATACTGAGTGTGCCCGCCAAGAGGATCGGCCCGAGCAGAGCAAAGAACATCGGGATCTCGTACGACAACATCTGAGCAGCCGAGCGCAGACCCCCCAAAAGGGAATACTTGTTGTTGGAGGACCAGCCGGCCATGATGATCGATAGGACGGCCAGCGACGAGACGGCTAGAACGTAGAGTAGACCGATACTAAGATCCGCGACGGCAAAAGCCGGTGCGAACGGGATCACCACGAAGGCGCTCACGGTGACGGCGAAGATCAGCATCGGCGCGAAGACGAAGGGTACGACGTCGGCCTTACTGGGGATGATCAGCTCTTTCGTCAGGAGCTTTATGGCGTCCGCAGCGGTCTGAAAGAGACCGCCCACCCACATGGAACGGTTCCTTAGAGCCTTGGGTCCGGTGAACATCGGTCCCATGCGGTTCTGTATTCGCGCTGCGATCTTACGTTCGAGCCAGACTAGAAAAAGAGCCGAGAGGCTTAGAAAGCCGAGCATCAAGCTCAGCATTACGAACTGCAACAGAGGGTCTGGTACGGTGAAGCCGGTGGTCGATTCCACCGCCCTTCGAACCGCATAGCCCGCTGGATTATGGACCCATGAAGCGCTCATCGGAAAGCCAGCGTTCGGGCTTTAGATGGTCACTTCCCTCCTGAAGAGGGTGTGAGAGGTCTAGCGAAGGTTCCCGGAGTGCGCTCGGGTGGACCTGGAGGTACTGGTGGCCGGCTGACTGACGGCAGGGCGCGTCATTCGCGGCTGGCTTGTGGCCGACTGGCTGATGGTGGCTCTACTGGTTGCGGCTCTGCTGTCGCGAGGTTGACTAACACGGCTTTGGCTCTGGCCAGAAGTGCTCATCCTAGCAGTACTGGTTCTAGCCCTGCTGTCGCTCCCGGTCACCTGAGGGGGTTGGAACCTTGAGTTTTTGGTCTGGATCGACCGAGATGTGATGCGGGTGAACTGCGGTTGTCTAGTTTGTAGGTTTCGGCTAGTGATGCGTTGAGTCGTCACGGGCGTTGTCGTTATGGGTCTCGTTGTCACCCTGCGGGGCTGGACTCGACGAAACTGAACCCTCGTCGATCTGACTGGCTGAAATCGAACCTGGGCGACCTCTCCCATCTCCAACGGTACGAAGCCGTGGGTCGAGGATGCGGACTCTTCAGCGGTCGCGCCCAAGGTCATGAGTGCAGCGAGTAGGGAGGTTGTTAGGATGAGTCTCAGGGTGCGGAGCATGTGGGGTGTCCTTTCGAGCAGGGCTTGTTGGGCACAACAGTTTGTATTAGAAAAAGTTCCTTCACGTCCCGGTGTGCCCCCTTCTCCTAGCGGTCCGTTTCGGGGAGAACGATGTCGAAGGAGGCGCAGATCGCCATGATGTCTGGGACCAGTACGCCGGGCAGGAGATCCCGAAAGATCTGGATGTGGACGAAGGATGGAGTGCGGAATTTGCAGCGCCACGGCATGTCCGTTCCGCTCGAAACGAGATAGCATCCGATATCGCCTCGGGGGGATTCGATATGCTGATAGGTTTCGCCAGCGGGGACCTTATATCGGTAGTTCAGCGGGAGCGCCGACGGACCAGCGGGAATCTTGTCAAAGCACTGTCTCAGAATCTTGGCCGACTCCCGCAGCTCATCCATACGGACTCGATAGCGGGCGAAGACATCCCCTTCGGTGCGTACCGGGATGTCGAAATCCAGGTCGGAATAGGCCGCGAAGGGAGCGTCCTTCCGGACATCGACCGCGAGACCGCTGGCTCGGATGTTGGGACCGGAGACCCCGTATCTCTTCGCTTTCTCCACCGAGAGATAGCCGACACCCTTGGTCCGGTTGTAGAAGATCGGGTTTTCGTCGAGCAGCTTCTCGTACATTGGGATCCGCTCTTCCCACTCGTCGAGGAAGCCTATCATTCGGTCGAGGAAGCCCTGGTTGACGTCGCGCGCCACCCCGCCCACTCGAATATAGTTGTAGAGCAGTCGAGCCCCGCACACCGACTCGAAGAGATCGAGGATCTTTTCGCGATCGGCGAAGGCGTAGAGAAAAGGCGTGGTGGCGCCGATCTCGAGGCAGAAGGTGCCGTACCAGAGCAGGTGGCTCGCGATCCGGTTCAGCTCGGTCATGATGACCCGCACGTATTCGCCCCGGGGCGGAGGTGTGATGTCGGCCAAAGCTTCGACCGCCAAGACGTAGACGTAGTTGGAGGTCATAGAGGTGCAGTAGTCGAGGCGATCGGTGACCGGGATCACTTGGGTGAACGTTCGGTTCTCGGCCATCTTTTCGATGGAGCGATGGAGATAACCCACGATCGGATCGCAGCTGACCACCGTCTCTCCATCCATCTTGAGCAGCATCCGTAGGACCCCGTGGGTCGATGGGTGCTGAGGACCCATGTTGAGTTCGAACTCTTCTGAGGTGACCATAGCGAACTCCTTAGTCCGGGCGCTTCACCACGTTAGGGTGGAGATAGTCTTTCCGGAGGGGGTG
>CAZDLH010000173.1:0-5948 GCA_964505925.1 uncultured Burkholderiales bacterium | reverse complement strand
GCACCGGCGGCGGTCCACGCCGACCCCCCTTTCCCGCTACGGTAGGTCCAGAGCAGTCCGGTGACGTACCCCCTGCGATGATGGAAGAGACATCGCCACACACCGGTCTACTCCGAGTCGGCCTCGCTGCTGCGGCTTCGGTCGCCTACTGGGAGAAGGCGCTCGGCGTGGACCCCGACCAAAGACTCGCAGCGGCCCAAGAGCGGTGCTGGTTCGGCGAGATCTCAAAGGACAGGACCCGCCTACTCCTGCGCACTTTCGAACAGCGCTTCCCCGGCGAGATCCTCGAGACCCTGCATCGGTGGCACCCCCGACCCCAAGAGCAGCAGACCGTGATCTGCCACTGGCACCTCCAGCTCAAGGACCCCCTCTACCGAGAGTTCACCTCTCGGGTCCTACTGCAGCAGTGGTCCACCCCCGACGCCGTAGTCCACAAAAGTTCGGTCTTAGCCTGGGTCGAGAGCCTATCGCTAGTTAAGAGCTGGAGCCCGTCCACCCGTAGCCGGTTGGCTTCGGGTCTGTTGAGCGCCGCGACCGATGCCGGGCTCTGCCAAGGCAGTAAGACCGTCAATGCCCGCCAGCTCTGCCTACCTAGAGTAGAGAGTCCAGCGGTGGACTACCTGCGGGAGCTGAGCGCCCGCTACGGCTTCGATCCGGGACCTTACTTGGCGTCGGTCGGCTGCTCGGAGTGAGCCTCATCGAGCGGGGCCGTCTCCTCCACGGCCCCGCTACCCTCCGGAGTGAGGGTCTTCGCCGTCTCGAGTTCGGCGGCCGCCCCGCCCTCCTTAGCCCATAACCTTCCAGAACCGACGGCCGCACCCACGCGAGCTCCGCCGTAGGCCCCGCCCATCATTCCGGCCCAGCCGCCCATCGTGCCCAAGACGGCCGCGCCGGTAGCGCCGCCCACCATCTGGCCCACGACCTGTCCAGCGGTCTGCCCGGCCACATAGCCGAGACCGCTCCCCGCAGCGCCGGCCAAGACCGCGCCCCCTACGGTCTTGCCTAGAAAGGCGACCTCTTTTTGGGTTAAGGCCAACGGGTGATCGTTCTTCTTATTCTCGGCCAGGGTACGTATCGTGCCGTAGCCTGCCAACCCGACCACACCGCCGGCGACCTGGCCCCAGAAAGCCCCGGTGACCGCTCCTGCGGACCCGCCCAGGGCTCCGCCCGCCGCGGCCCCCAGCAGAGCTCCTCCGACCAGTCCGCCCAAGGTGACCGCCGTTCCCGTCATCAAGGACTTCTTGGTGGGCTGCGACGCTCTCCAGCCGGCCGGAGTGAACCCGGTCGCATCGTCGAACTTCAGACCGTTGGCCTTCAGCTCCTTAACGGCGGCTGCGGTCACCATACCGAAGGGACCCGTGGAGGCTGCCAGGGTTCGGTCGGCCCACCGGTTGGCCCACTCCTTACCCGATTCATCTCCCGCGGCCACCGACTTGAGGGCAGCGCCGGACAAAGAGCTGACCAAGGCCAGTGGCGAACCGCCCGGTAAGCTCAAGAACATACCCGAGGCGAGGTTCATCTTGCCGGCCACCTGCTGCTCGATATCGCCTGAGCGCAACCCTTCGCTGAGCCCGTCGGCCCCTCGGTACATCTGGATGGGCGCGATGAGCGACGTACCGACCTCGAGAGCTGTTCGCAGATGGGGAACCCGCCCCAGCGCTTCCCCGACCTTGCGCCCCGCCTCTCGGATCTTCGGCTGATCGGCGGCGCGATAGAGCGGGTCCTGCTGGGAGATCGACTCGATGGCCGCCGCCTTCTCCGGGAAGCGCGCTTGAAAGTCGGTGGGGTTCGCGTAGTAAGCTTCGTACGATTCGGCGAAATCTTCGTATCGATTGGTGGACGCGTAGTTGCTGACGAACGGCTCTCTTCCGAAGCCGGTGCGCCAGTTATAAGAGCCGAGCAGACCGAATCCTCCGCTGTAGTCCACCGCGTGTGCCTGTTCGTGCAGCACCAGGCGCTGAGCCGAGGACGGCCCGCCCCCGAGGCCCGGCTGGGTCCGGTTCATACGTCCTTCGTCGAGCAGGATCCGAACGTGGGAGGAGCCCGGCTGAGCCATCCCCGAGATACCGGTATCGGTCAGGTTCGGTATCACCTCCATGGTCGCGCTCGCGGTGGCGTGCTGGAGGGGGAGGCGGTCCAGGGCGCTATAGATCTCTTGCAGCTGTTCGGGGGAGGCGCCGTGAACCGAGGGGTAGATAAACTTCGGTAGCGCTTTTAGTCCAGCAGCTACATCCATCGAGACATCGCCGGCCTTCTTGAAGAAACCGCCGCTGTTACGAAGATTCGTCTCGTTCTCTTTGTTGTCCCGGCTATGGAGCCAGGCCACCCCAGCCGCAGCGCCGATAGCTCCGGCCACCACCGTCCCACCGATGGCGAGCCCCCCGATCAAGGGAGCGCTCTGCTCGGCGACCTTGATGGCGAGCGGGGTAAAAGCTAATGAACCGGCTGCACTACCGACGTTCCGGAAGGCGCTGGCGGTGGAGAGATAGCGAGCCTGCTCTAGCGACTCTTGGGTCACTCCCCGGAGGAAGTGGGCGATGCGCTGACCGGAATCGCCGGAGAGGGGACCGTCGAAACCGTCCTCGGCAGCCTCGACCGCAACGGCGCTAGCTTCGAGCTCGCTCTCACCGCTCTGAGTTTGGGGCTCACCGGCGACCTGCGCTCGCTCCGAGGCTCGGCGAAGACCGTTCTCGGTGGCGCTCTGGGGTCCAGTCTTGATCAGCATAGTCTCATTCTAGCCGGTCGGGTCTGAAAAAGTGCGAAAAGCGCGTTAACGAAACGTCAAATTTAAGAGTCGCTGGCTCGCAAGCGCCGATAGACGGTTCTCCAGACCCTCAGCTGCCCCCAAGACGACGGCACTCCGGTGCGGGCTAAGCGCTCCGAGTCCGGGCTCGATGACCGACCGCGTTCGGCTCGGCTCTGCGCGTAGGCCCTCTGCTCTTGGGCCCGCTCCGGCATGGGCATCGGCCCTTCGGGGGAGCAGCGCATAACGATCTGGAAACGCTCTAGCTCGAACCCTAGCCGCAGCGCTTGGAGGTAGGTGCGCTCGTTGTGGGCCGAGATCTCCCCCACCATGAACTGGAGCCCCTCCCGGGCGGTGCGGCGACAGGCCGCGTGCACCAGCTCTCGCACGGCGTTGGAGCCCCAGTAGTTCGGCAGCACTCCCAGATCGTAGATCGCGCTCTGCGGCTCGCCGGTGGTGTCCTCTTGAACGTGCAGATCCAAGATCAGATAGCCGACGGGTCGACCCCCGGGCCTCCCTGGTTCGGGCAGGTAGGCCACCAAGATCGCTGTGTCCGGCCCCGGACGAAGCTCGGCCAAAGAGCGCCGAGCCCGGGCGGCCACCATCTCGTTGGGCACCGAGCGCCCGTAGGGAATACCGATGGGCGACAGCATCTCGGCGGTACGACGGACGAAGCGCAGATCGCGCTCGTCGGCGTCGCGCACCTCGAGCTTCATCGGGGGCTGTGCTCTAGAAGGCTAGTGATGGTGTAACGCCCGGTAACGTCGGATTCTCGAAGCTGCCGGCGGCTAGCCCGGGCCAAAGCGGCCTGGCCTAGCTCCTCGTAGAGCCGCGCGGCCTCCAGCAGCATCGGCAGGCTGGAGACCCGACCCTGGGCTGCTCGCAGAGCCCGGCGAAGGGTGCGGATAGCCTTCTCTCGCTGGCCTCTCTTCTGCTGGGCCGTAGCCCACCCGAAGAGCGTATCGCCTCGACCCGGCTCTAAGCGGTCGGCCTCCCGAAATGCGTTGATGGCCTCTCGATGACGCCCTAAAGCCAGCAGCGAGTCGGCGTTCATCCTCAGCACCAAACTTCGCTCTAGACCTTCTAGGCTGCCCAGGGTCAGGAGCTTAGACCAGCCGGCGACGGCCTCTTCGTGGCGCTCCATCCGGTGCAGTAAGTAGGCCTTCAGATAGTCGGCGATCAGATCGCTTTCGGGCAGCTCCCCGAGCAGGTCGTACCCCTCTTGAAAACGTTTCTGCTCCAGACGGCGGGCAGCCCGGTTCAACGGCTCCTCGCGGTAGGCCGACTCGATGGAGACGGCCTCCTCCAGCCGCCCCGAGCGGTAGAGTACAGCCGCCCTATACTCCGGCTCGGCGGTCCGCTCCAAGATCGCTTCCCAGGCCGCACGGCGCTGTTCGGGCTCGGCCAGGTCGTCGCTTGCCACCAGGTCTTCGACGAAGGCGCGCGCGGACTCGTCGCCGGCTCCGAACAGCTGAAGGCTGACCTCTCCGAGATAGCGGTGCTCCAAGGGCGTATAGCCGCCATCGCACGAATAGGCGACGGTCAGCGCCACCGGGGTCACCTCGCCCCAGGTGTCGCGCATGGCCTCTCGGAGCTGGAAAGGGGTCTGCCAGACTTTGTCGTCGCTAGCTCTGACAAAGTAGTCCACATCGATATCTAGGGCCAGCCGTCGGCGCTGGTCGGCCGTCAGTTCCGGCAAGCTCTCGCTAGTGCAGACGGTGAACGGGCGCCCCTTCAGAGTGCCGACGACGCGGCCTTCCCTCCACTGTAGACCGCTGTACTCCTCGAGCGTCAGGTCCACCCAGCCCGCCAGCTCCGCCCGCACCGCATCCAGGAACGCTCCGTGCCCCAGCACGTGCCGAGGGAGCAGCCAGATCAGCTCGGTGACGGTGCCGTCCAGCAGCGCCGGTAGCAGATAGTTGCCGCAGTGGAACCCTCCGCCGGGCAGGTGGGCGCTGCAGCGAAACGGTTCGAGTTCATCGCGGGTCTCGGCGGTCGCGATGGCTTCTAACGAGGTGGGGGTGAAACCGCCCTCCATCACATCGAGATGGGCATCGACGTGAAGGCAGACCAGGTCCTTGAGTCCCGCCTCCCGCCAGGTTGGGAAAGCCTCATAATGATCGTCGAATAGCGCCCTCACCATGTTCTGAGCCCCTCTACCCTTCCGCTGGACGCTCCTGTAGCTCCGACAAGGTCCGCTCCGCTACGTCACCGATCTTCTGAACCTGGTGCACCTTCTGCGAGCCCACCCAGACCTTCTGGATTCCGGCTTCGATGGTCGGACGATATCGGGTTTCGATGAACTCTTCCATCAGGTCCAGGCCCTCGCTCCAGTCGTCGAGGCCCTCCTCGAAGAGCGCCTTGGTGTCGTAGTACATCTCGCGGTTCTCCTCGAGGACCTCCTTCTCGGCGTCGTCTAGCTGAGCGCTGGGCTCGACGTTCAGCTCGGCTTCGCTCATCGAAGAGATGGCCGAATCGGTCTCCTCGAGATGTCGACGCGACCACTGCAGCACCTTTCGGTACTCCTCTTCGCTGATCTTCTGTTCGAAGAAGTTGTAGCAGGCCTCGAAGAGGATCAGCACATTCTCGGTAACGACACCGTCCTCGCTGGTCTCCTCTAGCCCGGCCGACTCCTCGATCTCGAAGTTGGAGCGGGTATACATATTCGGGTCCACCAGCTGAGGGAGCTTCTGATGACACTCATCGCAGACCCGGTTATCCGGCGGGTTCGGGTGGCCGCAAGCCACGCAGACCAGCTTCCCTTCCCGCTGGGACGCTTCGACGTATATCTCACTGCTAGCGTGCAGGCGCTCCACCACCTCTTCGAGATCCGACAGTAGCGGCTCGACGCGCTCGGCGGTGAACTCCTCCATGGCCTCGATCAGGCTCTCCATCACCTCTTCGTGGAGGTCCATGATCTCCCGGGTCCTGGGCAGCTCCTCTAAGATCACGACCGAGGTGGTCTCCCCTTGAACAGCGGCATCGAACTGCGCCTCGACATCGGCAATGTAGCGCCGGTACCAGGTCAAGGCCTCTTCGAAGACCTCCACTCCGAACTGTTCGGTGATCACGCCGTCATGGCCGTCGGCGATCCGGATCAGTCGATCTACGGATGGCGCGGCGCGAGCTCCGCAAACCTCGAAGACTTCGCGCGGCAGTTCACGGGGCCAGATGGCGGCGTGCAGCAGTATTCGCTGAGCACGAG
>CAZDLH010000172.1:0-5953 GCA_964505925.1 uncultured Burkholderiales bacterium | reverse complement strand
GTAGGTGCTAAACTTGTAGCCCTTTTTATAGTTGAACTTTTCGACTGCGCGGATCAGGCCCAGGTTCCCCTCTTGGATCAGATCCAGAAAAAGCATCCCTCGCGAAATATACTTCTTCGCGATCGACACGACCAAGCGCAGGTTCGCCTCGGTGAGCTTCCTCTTTGCCTCCGCACCGTCGGCGACATCGAAGTCCAACTCATCCAACCGCTTGAGCTTCTTCTTGAGGTCTTTCGGCGCCTGGGATTTGAGCTGCTCGCGGAAGCGTCGCTTTCCTAGCTCCCAGTATCTTTCGATGCTGCGGTTCTTCTCCAGCAAGTCCTTGAGACTCGCCACCGGATCCTCAGCCTCCAAAGATGCTTCTAATCGCGCCAACACATCGGCCGCTTTCGCTGCCTGCTGGATCGCTTGCCGAAACTTAAACTCCGAGACTTCCTGCTCGGAGCTCGTAAGGCGCTCTCTGGCGTCCTCACCTTCGGCGATCAGGTCCTCGAGCGAGCCCTTAATCGCATTCCAAAGCCCTTCGAACTCGAGCATCTCCTTGAGGGCGAAATCCCCCTTTTCGATCCTCTGAGCTAGATCGATCTCTTCCTCGGGAGACAAGAGGTCCACGCGGCCGATCTCTTTGAGATACATTCGGACCGGATCATCGAGCGAAGCGCTGACCGTGGATTCCTTCTTCTTCTTTTTCTTCTTCTTCACCGCCGCCTTAGCAGCCGGTGTCTTCTTAGCTTTCGCAGGGGCCTTCTCATCGTCGGCTCTAACGTCGACGATCTCTATCCCCTCTTTCGCCATCTCCTCGAGGACCCGGTCCACTTGCTCGGGGCCGATATCCTCTCGCTGGTAAAGAAGTTCGGTCACATCCTCATAGGTGAGAGAACCGTTCTTCTTTCCTTGAGCCAACAGCTTCCCGATCGCCTTCTCCAGGCTCACTACGGTCTTTGATGACTTTTTAGTCTTGCTACTCATGATCTGCTTGAACCTTTAACACGCTGTTGGAGTCGAAGATACTCTTGATACAGGGGTGAATCCCTGTCGAGGGTGCCCGCTTCTATCCCTGCTCGTACTTCCTGCTGAAGTTCCAGGAGTCTCGGCTTGAGGCCGTTTCTCTTGATGTCTCGGATTAGCCTTTCCATTTCCTCTTGGCTCGACTCGGGAATCTCCGCCGCCACGAGCCGTGCCCAAACGGATTGCCTCTCAAGCTCTTCGGCCGGAAGCCCCGACCAAGCCACGGGTCTTTCATTACTCCGCGAGCGGGAAAGAACCTCCAGACAAGGACGAAGCTCCTCGTTTGTCAACTCATTCGGCGAAAGATGCTCCTCGACTAAACCCATCCACTGCGGCTCTCGAATCAAAACGGCCAACAGCCGCTCTTCCGCGTGCAGAGCAGACCTCACCGGCGCCTTGAAACTCGCCGACGAAGAGGCGCCGGCCAAAGAGGCTCTACGCGCGCTTCCCGAGGTCCGCCGCGCCGTTCGGCCTCCGACTGCGACCGACCCCCCCCCTCGATTCAAACGCTCTTCCAGCGCGACCTCCGAAAGGTTCAGTTCGGTCGCGAGTCTCTTCACGTACCGAGACCGCACCACCCCATCACGGATCTTTGCCAAAGCGGGGAGGACGGAGTCGAGATAGCCCTCTAGCCCTCCTCTGCTCTGCAGGTCGAACTCCTGACTCTTCCTGTCGAGTAGATAGTCGACAACCCCGACCGTTGAAGCTTTCACCTCCAAGAAGCCGTCGACCCCCCGCTCTCGCAGAAGCGAGTCGGGGTCCTGTCCTTGCTCTAGTAGAGCCACCTGCACGAACAGGCCGGCTCCTTCGAACAGTTCAATGGCCTTCTCCGTGGCGGCGCGACCGGCTTTATCGGCATCGTAGAAAAGGTGGACTCGCTTCGCGTAACGGGCTAAGAGATGGCACTGCTCTTCGGTCAGCGACGTCCCGAGGGACGCCACTGCGAGTGGAACTTCGGCCTGGGAGGAGGCAATGACGTCTAAGTAGCCTTCCATAACGAGCGCCTCCCCGGCTCGACTGATCTGCCCACGATGGAAAGACAGGCCGTAAAGGTGCCTCCTCTTTTCGTAGACCTCGGTCTCCGGTGTATTCAGATACTTAGGCGCACTCCTCCCCTCGCTCTCCTTGAGGATCCGCCCTCCGAAGGCGAGAATGCGTCCCTGGACGTCCGTGATCGGGAAGACGATGCGCCCCCGGAGAAGATCGCTGGTCCTCGTCTCGTACTCGCGCAGGAGCCCGGCAGCGACCCCGTCGGCCCGCTCGTAGCCCGCACTAGTGAGCTTCGTGAGGAGTTCCCGACCTCCCGCGGGCGCCCATCCGAGTCGAAAGCGCGTCAGCACTTCGGGCGAAATGCCCCGCTGGCTGAGATAGTGCCGGGCCTCCTCCCCATCCGCAGAGCGCAAGAGCAGCTCACTATAGTACTGGGCGGTCCTCTCCAGGATCTCCAGCAGAACGCGCCGTCTCGCCTCCCCGGGGTCGTTCTCGTCCTCGAGTTCGAGCACGACTCCGACCTCTTCGGCCATCTGGCGAACCGCTTGAGGGAAACTCAGCCCTTCGATCTTCATCAGAAAGTTAAAAACCGAGCCCCCCTCGGAGCAGCCAAAGCAGTACCAGAGCCCCTGCTCTGGATCCACCGAAAAAGACGGGGTCCTCTCACCGTGAAAAGGGCATAGCCCAACCGCGCGTCGCCCCTGTCGCTTCAGCGAGACGTACCTGCCGATCAGCTCGACGGCGTCGAGTCGCGAAGAGATGAGATTCAGGGTGTCCGCAGAGATTCTACTCAATGCAGATGCCTCGTAAGGGGCCACGGCGACACGTATCCGCCACGCCACCCTCTCGGCAGCAGGTAGTAGAGGAGGTCCAGATTCTTTAATAGGAGCGAGGTCACAACACAACAAACCTCGATGTAGCGTAAGGGTCTCACAACGATGCCTTGCCTCTCAGGTCCCGATACTCTTCGTCGGTCAGTCGGCGGTACTGTCCGCGCGCCAAACCTCGGCAGGTCAACCCAGCGAAACTGGTGCGCTCAAGATACAGGCACCGCAATCCGACCGCATACAACATACGTCGTACCTGACGTTTTCGCCCTTCATGGATAGTGAGGTAGATCCAATCTCCCTTGAGCTTAACCGCTCTCGGTGGTCTGGTCGGCCCGTCTTTTAGCGTCGGCCCGGCGGAAAGCTCATCCAACGCCTCGCTCACCCACCCAGCCAGCTCGATCTTTGCACGGTACTCCTTGTCTACTCCGGCGGAGGGGTGCAGCAACCTGTGCGTCAGTTCACCGTCGTTGGTCAGCAAGAGAACCCCCTCCGTCTCCCGATCGAGACGCCCTACAGGATAGACTCGCTGCGGTCCTACCCGGTACTGCTCCGACAGAAGGTCCATCACCGTGCGCCTCCCCTGGGGGTCGCTCACCGTAGTTACGGCGTCCGCCGGCTTATTGAAGAGCAGCACGAAAGGTGTTCCTGCTCCGCGAACCGCGACCCCGTCCACCGCAAGGAGGTGCTCTCGTCCGTCCGCACAGGTCTCTCCCAAGCCTACGGTACGCCCGCCCAAGGTGACCCTACCTTCGACGATCAGCTTCTCGCAGCTACGCCGAGAGCCGTAGCCCAAACGTGCCAGAATCTTTTGAATGCGGTTTTCCACAAGGCTCCTATGCTCCAGATGGGCGATGGTCTCCTACAACTCTGCGGCTTCGAGATGGGACATCTCCGGAACCGAGGGCGCCAGGGGTAAACCCGGGCAGGAGGCCACCTCACCGTATCAGAACAGTAGACGAACAGCCGACGAGAGAGAGGTTCTGTTTTGAGCGACAAAAGCGCCGTACTAAGCAAAAAGGTCGTCTACGATGGCGATGACTATTCCCGGGACAATCTCGAAGCTATGGTCACGGAGTACCAGAGCAAACACGAGACCCGCATCGGAGAACTCGAGGATCTGAAGAAGACTCACGATCAGATCAGTAGAGAGATGACCGATGACCTCGCCGAACAGAAAACTGTTTGGGACGTTATAAAAGATATGGGTAGCGGCAATGTCTCCGGCAACGTTCGTCTCCTGCTCGAGAGGCTCCCCGTCATCAAGGATCGACTTCCCGACCGCCCTCTTTCAGAGCTCCTGCAGCAGAAGATCCACGTTACCGAGACTCGCATACGAGAAGTCGGTGGTTTCCTAGACCGCATGGAGTCGGAAGTCGAAAACGTTCGCCAAGACATCGTTCGACTCAACAAGAAGATGATCTCCGCTGCTCACAATGAAGAGCGGGCCGCTAAGTACATTCTAGAACTAAAAGCTCTCGAGGGGCAGCTCCAGAGTGAACTCGATGAACTCGGATCCGGAGAGATGACGGTCGCCCACCGAGAGAAGCAGGCTGAGATCGACGAGATCAAGCGCCTCATCTGGACCCACGGTGGGAAACTGAGACTCTACTCAAACGCAGAGGACCGAATCGCTTCCATCGTACGGATGAACAACAATTTCATGGAGCTTTTGACGAACCTCCACACCAACATGCAGTCTCTCTACGACGCGGGCCAAGAGGTCTTGGACGAACTGCGAGGCAACCTATCCGCTCTCTCCACGGCGACCGAAGCAAGCGATCTCACGCTCCAGATGCAGAACTCTATGGAGTCGCTCAAGGTTAGCGTCAATAAGGTTGCAAGGCTGGCATCGGCCACCACGCGCTACCTCACTCAAAACGTCGACCGCATGACCTCTCAGATGAGGATCTACGACGAGGAGACCCAAGCCCTGGTAGAGTCGAACCTCGAAGCGGAGCGAGAAACCCGGGAACAGCGCATCGAAGAGACCCTGAAACTCGCGGAGCAAGAGTACGGCCTATCCAAGGATGTACGAGAAGAGTAGCGGAGCGAAGTGAGTTCAACTCCCCCAGCCAGCCCCGAATATCAGGATCTTGCTGGAGCGGGGCGCCCACCGTCCGAGAAGCTCGAGGCGGTGGGCGGCTCCTCGCAACTCAAGAGGGATCCAGCACTCATCCTGGAGACAGAGCAGGCCGAGGCCTACTGCCGTCTCCTGGAGTCTTTAATCCGAGGAGGACGGCCCAACAGCTTCTTCCCGTCGGGAAGAGCCCTCGAGAACCTCCTCCATCTCCTGAAACCTTCGACGAACCGTGGTCTCACCTCTTCGCTGAGAGTCAACTTGAAGAACGGGCTCCCCGATGAGCCGGAGATCGGACGGATCATCGCTGATAAAGATATCTGTCAGAAGCTCTTACGGGACCACGACGGAGAGGACATCCGGCGCCGACAAGACGAGGCTAGTCGTCGTTTAGTCAATCGACTAGAGTACTACCGAGAGGTCGAATCCCGGGAGCTTCCCGAGCGGTTCAAGCTAGATCTGAAACTCAAGAGGATCGATGAAGCTGCTGTTACCGCGGACTTCATCGCCATCTTCGAGAGATACGATCCCGGAGAAGGTCTGTTCACCAGGTACACGATTCACCTTCGGCACACCAACGATCGGTGGTCTAAGCCCAAAGTGGAGCTGCACGGGGACGACCTGAGATATACGGAAGGGTTCCGGAACGTCATATCTCGGTACTCCAGCCACGAAGCAGAGTTTGCCTACATACTTCTGTCCGACGTACCTGGCATCGAAGTCGAAGAGATCACGAGAGGGCGGATCGGCCCCCTCTGGATGCAGGGGGTTCCGGCTCCCAAACCGATCCAGGACCTGTTGGACAGACATCCTGGCAATGCGATCTTGAACTTTCCTTTCGAGAGGGTCTTTCGACCCGAATCGGATAAAGTCACAGACGGAAACCGAGACCCTTTCTCTGGCCTTTATCGGGAAAGCCTTCAAGGTGAAAGTAGACTCCTGGCCGACGAGAGGGCGGAAGAGCTCGGCTATGTGGTTCATAAAGAACGTAAATTCGCCTGCACCAAGGCTCTCCTAACCCCTCTGAGGCAGACCCTCTCGGAGCTGG
>CAZDLH010000171.1:0-5957 GCA_964505925.1 uncultured Burkholderiales bacterium | reverse complement strand
GGTATCCACCAGAATGAGAAAGTCGTCATACTCGATCTCACCGTTTTCGTCGACATCGAGCAGATCAAACATATGCATCAGTTTCTCTTTTTGAAGCTGTGTGAAGGTTGTACTCATAGGGGCTCACTTCTGAGACCCTACTCAGACGACCTGGCACTTTCCGGGAAAGCGCCCTCCGAGGCGGGCCGCTCTCGAGGCCAAGGGCGAGGGGCGCAGGCTCGACCCCGTCTAGAACGACGGCTCTGAGATGTGATACTTGCTGGTGTCGGTGGCCGGAGGGCGAGCCGGCGAAGCGGGCTTTTGTCCCGGTAGCGCCGGGGGCGGAAGGACCGCCTCTACCGGCTGTAGGGGCTGTACGGGGCTCGCGATCGACGCCTCCTGAACCGGGGCGGGCGCCGGAGTGTGGGTCTCGCCCACTACGGTCGCGGGGGGCGCCACGGTCGGCGGAGCTTCCATGGTCGCCGGAAAGAGACTCGAGCCGCCCGAATCAGCGGGCGGAGCTGCCGCTGGCTGTGGAGCCGATGCGGCTTCGGGAACTTGGGGAAACAGACCCGCAGCGCCGGCCCCGGCAGCGGTGCCCTCATCCGGAAAGAGGGCGTTTCCGCTCTGCAGTCGACGTTCGCGGTCTTGTGCCCCTCCCCTGATCGGCTCGGAGGTCGCCGGGGGCGCGGCGGCTGCAGACTTTGCGGGCGCGCTGGATGCGGTCTCCGGGAACAGGTCCGCCGGGTCGGGTGAAACGGAGCCCGACGAACCGGTGGAGGGTTCGAGCGCCTCCACAGAGCCGCCGTCCGGCAGCATCGGCGCGCTAGCGGCGAGCCCCTCGTCAGGGGCGGCCCCTTCGCCTACCCGCTGCTCGTCGGAGACACCCTCCTCAAAAAGGAGTCCCTCGGGGTCCTCGAGGTCCAGCGGCGATCCCTCTCCCAGCGACCCGACGGCCTCTTCCTGGGGCACCGACGAAGGAGCGATAACGGTAGAAGCGGCGACCACCGCCTGGCGCTCATACTCTCGCCAGACGAAGACCACCGACAAGACCAGCAGCGCCACCAAGAGCGGAGCCGCCCACGAGGGTTTGGAGGTCGCGACCGGCTGCGGCGCGGCCGCAGATTCCGGGTTCGGAGGGGTCCCAGAGGCGCTCGGCAGCGGCGGGACGCTCTCGGCCCTGGGTGAATGAGCGCGTTCGGAAAGCGAAGGTTCGGAGGGAGCTGGCTCGGTCTTGCCGGAGCGCAACGGCGCCAAAGGAGCCGACTTTCGTGCGGTCTCCTCGGAGGTCGGAACCGGCGCTGCAGCGCGAAGACTCGGCGGCTCCGGCGCTTTTTCTTCGGGAGGGAGAGGGGGCAGGCCGACCGAGATGGTCTCCTTCAGGTCTAGCCCTACGAACTCATCGCTCTCCTGATACGGGTCGAAAAAGCCGTCCTCTAGCGGGGGTTCGGTCTGCGGTGTTTCGAAGGCCACCTCGCGTCGGCCGCCCACGAAACGCGGAGCTCGCTTGGGTACGCTGCGCCCTTTAAGCTTCGGGCCGGGAGGCGAGGGCAGCGGCCTGTCCTGGGAAGGGAAGGCGATGGGGTGGCCCTCTACGGAGCGGTAGAAGTCCCGATGCATGAACTCCGGAACCATGTCCTGAAGCTCCTCTTTCGGCAGAGCTTCCAGAGAGGGGGGGCGTTCGAGATAGAGCTCCGGCTTGCGATCGGTCTTCAGGGGCGCCTCGAACGAGCCGGCCGGATACTCCCGGTTGCGGCCGGAGTTGGACTCTTCTGAATCGGACGGAGGCCTCTGCACCGACGACACCTTTCCTGAACGCGTTATAGTCTCATGATGCCCCAAGGGGGCGAACCCGAACCTGCACCGCTGCAGGACAGCTCGCGATCTCGGCTCCGCGGGTACCCGCCCTCGCATTCCGCCCCCGTCGAAGCGTGAGTCTCCTCGGTAGTCTCGGCCGTCTCGGGTAGGTGCTCGACCGGTCCATCAGCCCACGGGGCCGGGTCCGCCATGATCATACCCCAGCCAAC
The DNA here is from genome assembly GCA_964505925.1 of uncultured Burkholderiales bacterium. GTDB lineage: Bacteria > Vulcanimicrobiota > Xenobia > Xenobiales > JADMJV01 > JAEXNA01. The sequence goes on along the minus strand of CAZDLH010000171.1, from coordinate 3,951 downwards.
CCGAACAAAACAAGGAACAGGTGTGAACATCCCCTGAAAATCCTAGCGAAAAAGCCGAAACAGGGGACGCTTCGCGAGCCGCTACAGCAGCAGGCCGGCCTCCTGGAGCACTCTCTTCAGGGCCCCCGGAGCGACCCCGATCTCCGCCTCGAAGAGATCCACCGCCTCTTCGTAGTGCCCGATCGCCTCAGCCGAACGCCCGTCGGCGGCCAGCGCCCTTATGACCACCTCGTGCCCATCCTCTCGAAGGTCGTCGAGGGCCAGCATGCGCCGGGCGGCGAGCTCGGCTTCTTCGTAGCGCTCGGCTTCGAGATAAGCCCAGGCCAAGGCTGACAGAGCCCGCTGCTGGAGATCCCGGAACTGCACTCGCAGATTCTCGACCCAGCCGTCGTGAAAACCTTCCAGGAACTCTCCGCGATAGAGGTCCAAAGCGAGCTTGGCCTCCCGCACCGCCTCCTCCGGCCGGCCGCCCGCTAGAGCCTCAGCGGAGCGCCGGGTGTGCTCTTCGAGCCGCTCGGTGTCCAGGCGGTACTCGAAGTCGAGCTTCGCGGTGCCGCTCTTGCGACCTCGGACCAGGAGCTTGGCTGGCGGTCGATCGTCGATCTTCTTCAGCATACTCCGCGCCTGATGAATGGCGTTTCTCAGCGAGTTTCGAGCCTTCGACTCCGGCGTATCCGGCCAGAAGGCCTCCATGAGGAAATCGTCGGTGACGGCCGCCCGGGTCACCGCCAGATAGGCGAAGAGCCTCATCGCCTTCTGGGTGGGCCACTCGTCTTCGGTGACCGAGCCCGAAGCCGACTCGAGCCGAAACCCTCCCAGGGTGGCCAACCGAATCGCAGCACCGCCGTCGGTCTGTTCGCCCTCCCCTAGCTCCGGCATGGGGGCGGTAGCAGTGGGGACCACCGGCTCCGGTCGCAGATGGTCCATCCACCGAGCCGGCGCGATATCGGCGAGCCGAGCCAACAGCGCCTGCTGGCACGGCTCGCCCATCTTCGTCAGGTTGGCCCGCGCCGTCGGCTCCTCCACGCCCTTGAGCACCGCGCTCAAGAACAGGGGCAGCGTGAAACTGCGGTACCGCTCGACCACGTCGAACAGGTCGTACTGAGCTACCAACCGAAGAAACTCTTGGAGGGTCTCCGCGTGCTCTTCGTCGGCGAGCCCCCGGTGGGTCAAGAGCAGGTAGCTCTGGAGGATCAAGCTCGCCGTCAGGCCCGGAAGGTTTCGGGCCTTGCGATAGTGCGAGTGCAGCCGTTCGAGGATCTCGAACCCGTTCTGCTCGCGCCCGCTCAGCCACTCCACCAGGCCCCACATCAGGTGATAGCCTCTCTTCTCCCGCTCGGAGTGAGTGCGCTGCCGAGCCCGCTGGAGAGCCTCCCGAGCCTGCTCCAGAAAGCCCAGATCGCAGTAGACCATGACCTGCCCGGAGATGGCCCCCAGCTCGAGCCCGCTATCGGCCATCTCTACGGCGACCCGCTCGGCCTTGATGTACGAGCGCAGAGCCCAGTCCGTCTCGTGGATGGCTATATAGAGGTGTCCAAGGCTGAGATAGTGACGGCAGCGCGCCGTTTCGAAGTGCTCGGTTCGACCGCTTTCGGAAAACGAGCCGTCCTCGTCGTGGAGCACCTCTTTGAGCGCCTCGACGTAGCGCGGGTCGAACTGGCTTCCCGACCGCTCGAGGATCCGCTGGAGGGCCTCCCGGGAGGTCTCTTGGGCTCGATGTTTCTTGGGGGTGGCCAGATCGATGAAAGCGTCGGCGACGGCCAGCAAGCGCGCCTCCTCGGAGAGCTCGTCACCCCGCCCCCCGAAAAGCGATGCCGAGCCGTCGAACCATTCGTTCCGTTGGAGAATGATGGGGATGCACTCCCGCAGCTCCGGGACCGGACCCAAGACCTCGGTGAGGATCTGCTCTTCTCGAAGGTGGCTCGGAGCTTCCCGCCCGCTCGTGAGCCCCAAGCGAGTGATGGGTAGATGGAAGTACGGCCTCTTCTCCTCCATCTGCAGCGAGACTCCCAGCGTATGGGTTTCGGCGGCCCGGATCAGGCGTTTTCTCTGGGCTGAATCCAAGCCCGCTCTCTTAGCCATCTGCTCGCACAGCCTAGCCACCAGACGACAGTGATCCACATTATAGGGGTTACGCAGTTCCAGAGTGGTTATAAAAGAAAGAGTAAGATCGATATAGCGCCGAGCCAGTTCGCTCTGCTCTTCTCTGGGCCGACTAGGTGTCATATACTAGTCTGCCTGCTAAGTAGTATAAAATCCTCCACACACCAGCCCGAACGGACCGACTGTCGAGGAACTCTCTAACTGGCCCCGAAGGCGCCCGACATAAGCTTCGCAGGTTCGCATATCGCGGAAAGGAACGCCATGGATACCATCATCAATCCCTCTGAGACCGACACGGTCCAAGATCGAGACATCAAGAATTTAGAGAACGAAGAGTGGCTCGAATCCCTCGAGTTTGTGCTGGAGGAGTCCGGCCCGGAACGGGTCGTAGAACTCATGGAGCGTCTGTATCACTACGCTCAGAGCAAAGGGGTTCGCTTCCCCTTCACCGCTAACACTCAGTACGTGAACACCATAGGGCGGCAAGAGCAGGTGCCCTACCCCGGCAGCCGGGAGATCGAGCGCCGCATCAAGAGCCTGATCCGATGGAACGCGATGGCCATGGTGGTGCGAGCCAACAAGAACGAGGACGGAATCGGCGGTCACATCTCGACCTACGCCTCCGCCGCCACCCTGTACGAAGTGGCTTTCAACCACTTCCTGAAGGGTAAGGACGAGAACGGTCGAGGCGACCTGGTCTACTTTCAAGGTCACGCCTCCCCCGGGATCTATGCCCGCGCCTTCCTGGAAGGCCGCATCGACGAAGAGCATCTAGAGAACTTCCGCCGGGAGCTAAAACCCAACGGCGGCCTCTCCTCCTACCCTCACCCCTGGCTGATGCCGGAGTTCTGGGAGTTCCCCACCGTCTCCATGGGCCTGGGTCCGATCATGTCGATCTATCAAGCCCGCTTCAACAAGTACCTGGAGAACCGCGGTCTCCTGGAGCCCGACGACCGGAAGGTCTGGGCCTTCATAGGTGACGGAGAGACGGATGAGCCCGAATCTCTGGGTTCCATCTCGCTGGCTTCCCGAGAGAAACTCGACAACCTGATCTGGGTCATCAACTGTAACCTCCAACGGCTCGACGGACCGGTACGGGGTAACGGAAAGATCATCCAGGAGCTGGAGGCCCAGTTCCGGGGCGCTGGCTGGAACGTCATCAAGGTGGTCTGGGGCGGCGACTGGGACGACCTGTTCGAAAAGGACAACAAGAGCATCCTAGCTCAGCGCGCCGGTGAGGTGATCGACGGCGAATACCAGAAGTACGTGGTAGAGTCGGGCGCCTACATCCGGAAGCATTTCTTTGGCAAGAGCCCGGAGCTCAGCGCCATGGTCGAGCACCTGAGCGATGAGCAGCTCCACAAAATGAACCGCGGTGGCCACGACCCAGAGAAGGTTTTTGCCGCTTTCGACCGCGCCGTGAAGAGCGACCGACCCACCGTGATCCTGGCCAAGACCATCAAGGGGTACGGGCTCGGTGAGGCCGGTGAAGGCCGCAACATCACCCACCAGCAGAAGAAGCTCAACGAGGAGGAGCTCAAGGAGTTCCGCACCCGCTTCGGCATTCCGATCTCCGACGAAGAGGTGATCAAAGCCCCCTTCTACCGCCCGGCGGAAGACAGCCCGGAGATCGCTTACCTCAAAGAGCGTCGCAAAGCTCTCGGCGGCTCGCTCCCCAAACGGATCGTCGATCCGGTGGGGCTACCGATGCCGGCCTCCAAGCTCTTCGAGGAGTTCCGCGCCGGTAGCGGCGACCGCGAACTCTCGACCACGATGGCCTTCGTTCGCCTCCTGGGCAAACTGCTCAAGGATAAGTTTTGCATTTAGATCTTCTGCCAGTTTACCGGC
>CAZDLH010000170.1:0-5978 GCA_964505925.1 uncultured Burkholderiales bacterium | reverse complement strand
CGATCTTGGCGGTCACTTTAGCGCCGTCGAGATAGGGCATCCCGTAGTTGACCTTGTCACCCTCGCCGGCCAGCAAGACCTTATCGAGAGTGATGGTGTCACCGATCGCCCCTTCGAGCTTTTCAACTCGTAGGGTGTCGCCGTTTTTCACTTTGTACTGCTTACCGCCAGTTTCAACAATCGCGTACATCGGATCTCCTCAAAAAACTGTTTAAGGAACGTAGCACAGCCCCTCGAGAGTGTCAAACACCCCCCGTCTTTCAGTTGACTCGCCCATGACCGCAAAGGTATCCTTAAAGGGTGGGAACGTACGCAGAAAGCTTAGCCCGATTCGAGGCCCAGATACAGGAACTCGAGCGCCTAGCTAACGAAGCTCAGGCCTGTGCCGAGCTCTTGCGCCAGCAGGCGCAAAGCCATCGCGAACGTTTAGACTCCGGGGAGCTCACCCTGCAGGAGCTAGAGTCGCTCCTAGCCGAACGAGACACCCCCAGCCCGCTCAACGGCACCTTCAAGCTAACCGAAGGTCTAATGTAGTTTTCTCTCTATTCAGCCAGGAATCGCCGCTAGCACGCGGGAAGTGCTTGACGAATATTCAACAAAACAACCTTTAGAGAATTCGGAATTGAGTAGATTTAGCATGGCAAGAACCGAGGTTTTAACCAGCGTCGACATCGGCACCAGCAAGGTAACCTGCCTGATCGCCGAGGTCGACTCTGATGGCAATGTGGACTTTGTAGGTCATGGCTTAAGCCCGTGCTCCGGCTTGAAGCGCGGCGCCCTCATAGATCCCGAAGCCACCGTGAGGGCTATCGAAGCGGCCGTCTCCGACGCTGAGCGAGAGGCGGGCTACTCCGTCAATCATGTGATGGTCTCCCTCACCAGCGAGTACGTTCACTCCTTATGCTCCCACGGAGTCTGGGCGGTGGCCAACCCCGAGCAAGAGATCGGGGTCAACGACGTCCGGCGCGTCCTAGACTCGGCTAGACTCGTGGGGATCCCCTCCGATCGCGAGATCATCCACGTCATCCCCCGGGGATTCACCGTGGATGGCCACCCCGGTATCCGCAACCCGGTGGGCCTATCCGGCCTGAGACTCGAAGTGGACACCCACATCGTAGCCGCCTCCACCGCCTATCTTCAGAACCTGGGCCGCTGCTTAGCCCGAGCCACCCTCGACATCGACGAGGACGGCCTGATCGCTTCCTCGATGGCCTCCGGCCTCGCCGTCCTCACCGCCGAAGAGCGCAAACTGGGCACGGTGATGGTGGATATCGGCGCTGGCACCGTCGACCTTTCGGTCTTTTGCGAAGATGAGATCGGTCACTCCGCGATCATGGCGATCGGCGGCGACATCTTGACCAACGACCTGGCCAGGTTTTTCCGCATCCCGGGAGCCCAGGCCGAAAAGCTCAAGCTCGAGCGCGGCATCGTAGCCCCGACCTATCTAGACTCCGACGAAAAGGAGCGGGACACCGAAGAGCTGCCCGCCCAATCGCTGTCCGGCGATGAGGAGGTCAAGGTCTCCCGCTTCGAGATGGCCCAAGTGCTCGAGGCCCGCCTCCTGGACATCTTCGAATGGGTAGGGGACGAGATCCGCAAAGCCGAGCAGCAGAACCTGGTCGTGACCACCTTGGTCTTGACCGGAGGGGGCTCTCAGCTTCCCGGGATCGCCAATCTAGCCTGCCGCGAACTGGACATGCCGTGCCGCGTGGCTGCGCCCTGCTACCCCGATCGGCTCCCCGATCAGCTCGCCTCCCCTATCTACAGCACGGCCATCGGCCTGATCCTCCACGGAGCCTCCCGGCGCATGCTGCCCCACGAGACCATCCAGGGCTCATCCCGAGTCAAAGTGATGCTCGGTAGGGTCAGCCGGTGGCTGGCGGAAGTGTTCTGAGCTGTGGACCGAGAGCGTCTTTGCTCCGTTCCGGGCCCCGGCGAGGCTCACATGAGCCGACCCCCGGGCGCACTCGCTGTGCCGAAAGCTTCGAAGGGCGGGGGAAAACGTGCGCTGCCCGTACTGCTCTCACCTCGATAACCGAGTCTTAGACTCGCGGCTCACCGACGAGGATCGCTCCATTCGTCGTCGCCGGGAGTGCCACGGATGCCAGCGGCGATTCACCACCTATGAACGCTTCGAAGAGTCGGTCTTGATGGTCATAAAAAAGGATGGACGCCGAGAGCGCTTCGATCGCCAGAAGGTCCTCCACGGCCTGCTCCGAGCCTGCGAGAAACGCCCCCTCAGCGGGGACCGGATCGAAGAGCTGGCCGCCAGCCTAGAGACGTCACTACGCCAAGAGAACCACCACGAGGTGCCGGCCAGCGCGATCGGCGACCTGGTCTTAGAAAAACTCAAAGAGGCCGACCCCGTAGCCTATGTGCGCTACGCTTCCGTCTATAAAGATTTCGATGATGTCTCGCGCTTTATCGAAGAGCTCCAGACCTTCTCTAAAGCCAAAAAGAGTGCGGTCAAGCCGTTCGAGGGCGGCTCCGCCCCTGCGCCTTAGCCTCCCCCTTTTCCTGACGACTTCCAGGAACTCAGCAGGCGATCGCCCATCGACATCTAACCCTTACGGCCCGCCGAGTCCGGCCTGTCTAACCACCCGGAACCGACTCTCGGCGAGCGATCTGCAGCCCAGCTGCTAAGCCATCCTCCCGTTCGGCGGGAGACCAAGAAAAGGAGAAACGTTTTGCCCCTTTACGATGAGATTCAAGCGGCGGCCGCCTACCTCAAAGAGCGCGCCAGCGACCCCATCGAATTCGGCCTCATCCTCGGATCCGGTCTAGGCGCCTTAGCCGACCGAGTCGAAGACGCCGTCTCCGTCCCCTTTCAAGAGATTCCGAATTTCCCGCAGAGTACGGTGGAAGGGCATCAAGGACGCCTGGTCCTCGGTCGCCTCGAGGGGAAGACAGTCGCCGTCATGCAGGGCCGTGTCCACGTCTATGAGGGCTACCCGCTCTCCCGCATCACCCTTCCGGTGCGCGTGATGAAGGCGCTGGGTGCCCACAGCTTGGTGGTCACCAACTCCTGCGGCGGGATCCACACCCGGTTCCACCCCGGCGACCTGATGCTGATCAACGACCATCTGAACCTGATGGGCGACAGCCCCCTCATCGGCCCCAACGATCCCCGACTCGGGGTTCGCTTCCCGCCCATGAGCTGCGCCTACGACCCCGAGTACCGCAAACTCGCCCATCGGGTAGCTCGGACCAACGGCATCACCCTCAAGGAGGGGATCTACTGCGCCCTCACCGGACCGGCCTACGAAACCCCCGCCGAGGTGCGATACCTCGAACGCATCGGCGCCGACACGGTGGGGATGTCCACCGTTCCCGAAGTCATGGTGGCCCGCCACTCCGAGATGAGGGTCCTCGGCATCTCCTGTGTCACCAACGTTCTTCACGCGGGCCCGTCCCAAGACACCCACGAAGACGTGCTCGCCTCGGCCGAGGGAGCGGGCCCGAACTTCCAACGGTTGATCCTGGGCTTCCTGAAAGAGGCGACCCGTTGAACCCTGTAGACTTCATCGCCCAACGCCGAGACGGGCGGCCCCACAGCGAAAGTGAGATCCGAAGCTTCGTAGACGGTTTCGTCTCCGGGGAGGTTGAGCTTCACCAAGTTTCCGCCTGGCTGATGGCCACCCGCCTAAACGGGCTCTCCCAGCAGGAGACCATCTGGCTCACTCGAGCGCTCCTCGAGTCCGGTGAGGTGGTCGACCTGTCGTCGCTCGACGGCGTTCCTGTAGACAAACACTCTACCGGCGGCGTGGGCGACACCACCACCTTGATCGTGGCCCCCTTGGTCGCGGCCGCTGGTGGCCAGGTGGCCAAGATGTCCGGTCGGGGCTTAGGCCACACCGGCGGCACCTTAGACAAGCTAGAGGCCGCCGGCCTGACCGTGGATCTGAGCTCCCAGAGGTTTCTGCAGCAGGTGCGCGACATCGGTCTTGCCGTCATCTCCCAGACCGCGAAGCTGGTCCCCGCCGACGGCATCCTCTACAGCCTCCGGGATGTCACCGCCACCATCGACTCGGTACCGCTGATCGCCAGTTCGGTGATGAGCAAAAAGCTAGCCTGCGGGGCTCAAGCCATCGTCTTGGACGTCAAGTACGGCGACGGAGCCTTCATGCCCGATCGCCAGAGCGCCCGGGAGCTGGCCGAGCTGATGGTCGAGATCGGAAGAGGTTTGGGGCGCCGGGTCCGAGCGGCCCTGACCCCGATGGAGCAGCCTCTGGGTCAAGCCATCGGGAACGCGCTGGAGGTGAGGGAGGCCATCGAGGTCCTCCAAGGTCGCCGACGCGGCTCAGCCTTAGAGTCGGTAAGCCTGGCCCTCACCGCCGAACTCATCCGGCTCGCCGGGCTCGTAGAGGACGGCAGCGCTGCCGAAGCTCGAGCCGAGCAGCTCCTGACCAGCGGCGCTGGTGCGGAGAAACTGGCCCAGATGTTCGCCGCCCAGAACGGCGACCCCGGTCTCGTCGATGCGCCGGACGGCCTGCCGAAAGCCCCGACGGTGCTGGAGGTGGTGGCCCCTCGAGACGGTTTTCTCGAGAGCCTCCCCGCCCGCGCTCTGGGGCGGATCGCCCTCGAATTAGGGGCTGGCCGCCTACGTCAGTCGGACCGGGTAGACCCGGCTGTGGGCTTGATACTGCAGGCCCGGGTAGGCGACGAGCTCACCGCGGGAGACCCACTGGTGACGGTGCACGCCAACTCGGAGGAGGCCGCCGAGCGCGCTCGAGCGAGCTTTCTCGAAAGCGCCGTCATCGGAGAGGTAGCGGTCACTCCCGAGCCGGATCTCGCCGAGTGGGTGGGGTGAAGATAAAAGTCCCTCGCTTTTCAGATGGAGGACTCGCGCCGGGCAGCAGGGAAATGTCAAGATCAAGCAGAGGACCGTATCGACGACCTTAAAGAGAAAGGCCGACAATCGAACACGAAGCTCGCTCGTGGCCCCGAGAAACCGTCTCGAAGCTGCGCGAGAAAGGCGCCCAGCCACCCGGGAGAGCGAACTCCTCGGCGGCCCTGCTGCCCACCGCTCCTTTCGCCTGCTCGCTGGCAGCGATGGAGTAAACAAACCAGCGCTGATCTCTGGACTCCGGAAGTCTAGAAGGCGCTGTCGGCCCAGTCAGGGTTATCCCCCCCGCTAGGCCACTCGAGAAAAATTTAACAAGAGGTCAAGACTATGACACGCTATCAAGCTGTCCGCGGAACCTTCGACGTTCTGCCAGACCGGATGTGGGAATGGTATCAGCTCGAGAAGACCGCCCGCACCCTCGCGATCCGCTTCGGATTCCGTGAGATTCGTACTCCGCTTTTCGAGCGAGCGGAACTCTACACCAAAGGCATGGGCGTCATGGCCGGCCTGATCGAAAAGGAGCTCTGGACCTTTCAAGACAAGTTCGGCCAGAAACTCGCGCTGCGCGCTGACATGACAGCGGGCATCGTCCGGGCTTATCAACAGCACCGGCTCTCCGAAAAGCCTGCCCCCCAAAAACTGTTCTATATCGCCCCGGTCTTTCTACTAGGTAAAGAGGGGGAAGAAGGCTCCCGCCAGAGCCATCAGTTCGGATTTGAAGCCCTGGGCAGCGATAGCCCGGCCCTCGATGCGGAAGTGATGGCGCTCGCTTCGACCTTCTGCGACCAGCTCGGCCTAAAGGGCCACACTATCCGTCTGAACTCCATGGGGTGCGACGAATCGCGCCCTCTCTATCAGCAGAAACTCAAAGACTATTTCGGCGCTCACGCCGAGCAGCTCTGCGGAACCTGTTAGCTCAAGTATAAAGCCCACCCGGAGTGGGTCTTGTCGTGCTCGGAAGAGGGCTGCAGCAGCCTATCTCAGGTAGCACCCACCATCTACGGGCTCCTAGCAAACGGAGCTAAAGAGCACTTCAACCGACTCAAAGAGTACCTTCAAGCGATGGATCTGACCTTCTAACTGGAGCCTCGCCTGATTCGGGACACCGAATACTATAAGAGGACGGTTTTCG
>CAZDLH010000169.1:0-5981 GCA_964505925.1 uncultured Burkholderiales bacterium | reverse complement strand
CCGAGGTGAAGGGTCTGCCGGTCTATCCGGCACCGGTCTGCCCTTGGTGAAGAGCAGCATAACTTTTATCTAAACGGCATTTTGAAAGGGAGTCCGAGTCCCTTTATCCGCTTCTTCCCTTTTTTCTTCGGTGATTTGCCGCGTTTCGGCCCACCGGGGAGCCGCGGCATACCCGGTATCTTAGGGCCACCGCCGCTGGTGAAAGACTCCATCAGCTTCTGCAGCATCTTGAACTGCTTCAAGAGCTGGTTGACTTCGGAAACGTCATTTCCGGAGCCGACGGCTATCCGCTTTTTTCTAGAGGCGTCGATGATGTCAGGGCGCTTGCGCTCCTTGATCGTCATGGACCGGATGATGGCTTCCATGCGGGAGAATCTACGGTCGTCGACCTGGAGATCGCGCAGGGCCGGGTTGTTGCCCACCCCGGGTAGCATCTTGACGAGGTCTTGCAGCGGGCCCAGTTTTTTGATCTGCTGCATCTGGCCCAGAAAGTCGTCCAGGTCAAACTCGTTCTCTAAGATCTTCTGTTCGAGGGCGGCCGCTTCGTCCTCATCCATGGTCTGCTCGGCCTTCTCGATGAGGCTCAGCACGTCGCCCATGCCGAGGATACGAGAAGCCATGCGGTCCGGGTGGAACACTTCGAGGGCTTGGAGGCGTTCTCCGAGCCCGATGAACTTGATCGGTTGGCCGGTCACCTCTCGAACGGAGAGCGCAGCGCCGCCGCGGGCGTCCCCGTCGAGCTTGGTCAAGACCACGCCGGTGGTATCGATCTCTTTAGCGAAGTGCTCGGCGATATTGACCGCGTCTTGCCCGGTCATGGCGTCGACCACGAGGAGGACTTCGTCCGGCTCGATAGCCTTGCGGGTCTCTTTGAGCTCGGCCATCAGCTCTTCATCGACGTGGAGGCGGCCGGCGGTGTCGACGATGACGACGTCGAACTCCTCTTTGCGGGCGTGGGCCACCGCAGCCTTGGCGATGTCGACCGGACTGTTCTTGTCACCCATGGCGAACACCGGGCAGTCGATCTGCTCTCCGAGAACCTCGAGCTGCTTGATGGCCGCCGGTCGATAGACGTCGGTGGCCGCCAGAAGGATCCGCTTTTTCCCTTGCTCTTTGAGGCGCAGCGCTAGCTTCCCGGTGGAGGTGGTCTTCCCCGCACCGTTGAGTCCGACCATCATGATCACGGTGGGGCCGTCGTCGCGCAGTGCCAGCGGGACCGCCTCGCTACCCATCAGGGCGACGAGCTCGTCCCGTACGTGCTTAACGACCAGCTGCCCAGGGGTGAGGCTCTTCCAGAGTTCCTCGCCGATAGCCCGGTCGCGGACTTTCCCGATGAAGGTCTTGACCACCGACAGAGAGACGTCGGCCTCTAAAAGGGCACGACGAACCTCTCGCAGGGCGTCTTTGACGTCCTGCTCAGTGAGCTTACCGCGCCCGCGGAGTTTATCGATAACCCCGCTTATTCTCTCTGAAAGCGACTCGAACATAGGTCGGGGTAGTATACGGGTCGCCGTTCGACTCTGTCAACCGTCGCGGCGCTGGCCTGTCGCGGATCTCTCGGTGAGCGAGTCGGTCGCCGACGGCCGCCCCACCGCAGTGGAGTGAACGCGCTCGGGAGCGGTGGCTAGAAGGGGGTCTCTTGAGTGTAGGCCAGCCACAGCGCGGTGTAGAGATCTCGCCAGCACTCTAAGGCCGCATCCGGGTCGGTGATATCGTCGCCGAGCATGACCAGAACGAAGCTTCCCCGGGGGGCGTAGACGATGCCCGCATCGTGGAGTAGGCCGGTGAGTTCGCCGGTCTTGTGGGCCACCTTGGTGTGCTCGGTGCCGTAGCCAATCATGTCGTCGCGCTTCTGTCGCTCCAGGATCTCGTTCATCTTGACGGAGCCCGGCAGCTCGGTGAGGGCGATCTGCTCGAGCAGGCGACCCATGTCCCGAGCGCTAGTCTGGTTGTTGTGCCCCTGGGCGATGGCCCCAAAATCGTAGATCCTGCGTTCGACGGTGGTCGCGGTCAGCTCGAGGTTTCGACAGTTTTCATGGATGGCTTGGAGAGTCAGCAGTTCGCAGAGCACCTCGGTGGCCGTATTGTCGCTGTCGGTGATCATGGCCTGGGCCAGCTCTTCTAAGGTGAACTGCTGTCCGTTCTCCACATTCTTTAGAGCGCCCGACCCTCCAACCTTGTGGCGCTCCTCTACGGGGTGCAGGTCGTTGAGCTGAAGCTCTCCCACTTCGACTCGGCGGTACAGTTCGACGAGCACCGGGAGCTTCATGAGCGACGCCGACTCGAAGGGTGCATCGGCTCGGACCCCGTACTCTTCGCCGGTCTCCAGATCGAGGAGGTAGACGGCGCTGTCTCCAGGGAAAGCGGCTGCGGCTCGGTCTAGGGCCGCTCGCACCGTCTCCATGTCGACCGGCCTCGGCGACACCTCCGGTAGCGGTTCGGTGGGGGACTCGCCGGCTGTCGGGGACGCGCCAGGCACGGGTGTAGCCGAGGTCTCGCCGATGGGAGCGGTCCGTTGGCAGCCGGTGAGCAGTAAGCTCCAGATGAGCAGAGTACCGGCCAAGAGTCGCAAGGGAGGAACGGTCATGCAGGCGCGCTTCCTCACCGTCCGGCGAACCTCCCCCCGGGTTCGCGTTCTAGGCCGGAGGGCGCCAGGAACTCCCAAAATCGAGGAGAACCCAACGTCCTAATGTTTAAAGAGATTCTAATCACGCGAGACGAACGGGAAGGGCGCGCAGCGATCCTTGAAGACGGCGTTCTCTCGGAATTTTTGATCGCCCGGGAAGAGCGGCAGGTCGGCTCTATCTATAAAGGTAGGGTGGCCAACGTCATCCCGGGGATGAATGCCGCCTTTGTCGACCTGGGGCTGGAGCGAAACGGTTTTCTGTGCGCCGACGACGCGGCTGCCCACCTGGGCGAAGAGGCCTCCGCGAGTCTTAAGCGCGCCAATATCAGTGACATGCTCAAGGTGGACCAAGAGGTGCTCGTGCAGGTGGTGAAGGAGGCCGTGGGCACCAAAGGAGCTCGCATAACGACCTACGTCACCATGCCGGGTCGCTACCTGGTCTTGATCCCCGCAGCGAACTATACCGGGGTCTCCCGCCGAGTCGAAGACGACGAAGAGCGCGCGCGGCTGCGCTCCATCGCCGACAAGATCAAGCCGGAGGATATGGGTATCATCGTTCGTACTTCGGCGACCGGGCGCAGTCACGAAGAGCTCGAGCGAGAGATGAAGTTTCTGGTCAAGTCCTGGAACCGCGTTCAGAAGGCCGCCAAACGACGGCGCGCTCCGGCTATCGTCCACCAGGAGTTGGCGCTCATCGATAAGATCGTTCGGGATATCCTCCACACGGACGTGAACCGGCTGATCATCGATAACGCCGAGGAGTACGCCAAGGTGACCGAGCGTCTGGAGGCTACGGCCCCGAGGATGCTCGAGCGGGTCTTCCTGTACAATCACACGGTGCCGCTCTTCGAGTTCCACGCCATCGATCAAGAGATCGAGAAGGCTCTCAACCGTAAGGTGTGGCTGGAGTCCGGCGGGTACTTGATCATCGACCGGACCGAGGCGCTCTGGGCCATCGACGTCAATACCGGAAAGTACACCGGGAAGACGTCGTCGCTGGCCGATACCATCTTGAAGACGAACCTGGAGGCTGTGGGCGAGATCTGTCGCCAGTTGAGACTGCGGGACATCGGAGGGATCATCATCGTCGACTTCATCGACATGGAGTCCCCCAGCGATCGTCGACGCCTGCTCTCGGCTCTGCTCGAGGAACTCAAGAAAGACCGAACCCGTACCCATCTCGTAGGGATGACCGAACTAGGGCTGGTGCAGTTGACCCGCAAGAGGGAGGGTAAAGACTTAGACCTGGTACTCCGGGAGGGGTGCGCTTACTGCTCGGGCGAGGGGAGGCTGCTGTCTCCGAAGACCTTGGCTCTTCGGATCCGTCGCGAGATCCTTCGCAGGGTCTCCACGAGTAAGCCGGAGGCCATCCTCGTCGAACTGCACCCCCGGGTCGGAGTCGAGTTCTTGGGAGCTGAGGGAGAGGAGCTCGAAGCCTTGGAGCAGCAGAGCGGCTGCTCTATCTTCGTGCGCGCCGAAGAGGATCTGCATCAGCTCGACTATCACCTTTCGTACGGCGGGCGCAAAGACCTCAGCCGTAAGGTGGAGCGCTTAACTCAGGGCATGAAGGCCCACGCCTACCTCGATAACGCCTACGGTACCAACAACCGGAACGCGGTCACGGTGATCAACGGGCGACTGGTCGAAGTCGTGAATCTGGGCGACAAGGTAGGGACCATGGTGGAGGTGCGAGTGACCGATCCCCGCTCAGCACTCCCCAAAGCCGAACTCGTACGGTAGCCGCCGACCGAAAGGCGGGCGCCTGTTGCGAGCGACGGACCGACCTGCTGCGAGCTTCGAGCGTACTCTCGGTCTCGGAGGGCCCAGCCATCCGCTCGTAATGGGAATCGTTCTGGGTGAGCCCGGGTCCGTGAGTCTGCCTTCGGGCCAGCGGCTCGCATCGCGGCCTCTTCGATAGAGGTCGAAACTGTTCACACCGCGATCGGTCCCATCTCTTCAAAGACAGCTAAGCTATCTTTGAATATGAGACATCTCAAAACGACACACCTGTGGATAGCGATCGGCCTTTTGGCGCTCTGGGGCCTGGGGCGCCTCTTCTTTCCTCCGCCTGCGCCGCGCGCATTTCAGCTCCACCCTGGGGTGAGCTCGGGCGGGCCTACGGTACGCGTCGGCACCTGGAATCTCGGCAACTTTTTCGATACGGTGGAGGGCCCGTACGGGGGGCCTGTGCTGAGCCGTGGAGAGTGGACCACCAAGCTGGCCGCTCTAGCTCGGGTGATCGATGGGCTCGACTGCGATCTTCTAGCGGTTCAGGAGATCGAGAACCGAGAGTGCTTAGAGGCGCTGAACGAACGGCTCGAGCGACCGTATCCCCATCTCGTGCTGCTGCCGGGGAACGACCGCATTCGAGGCGCTCAGGTCGCCTGTCTGAGCCGGTTACCGATCCGCAGGGTCGGCAGCTACTCCCAGCGGGAACTACCGACGCTGCCCGAGCTACCTCGGAGCACGCGATTCTCCCGGGACTGCCTGCGGATCGACTTGGAGACCGAGCCGCCGATAGTGGTCCTGGTCAACCACTTCAAGAGTCAGCTTCCGCCCCCGAAGAACTCCGCTTTGCGTCGGCGGGCCCAGGCGCTGGGCGTCGTGGAGATCGCTGGGGAGATCCGGCGGGAGTACGGCCGGGAGCGACCGGTACTGCTGGTGGCAGGCGATCTCAACGACCAGCCCGAGAGCTGGTCGCTGCGCCCGCTCTTCCGCGAGATGGTCGACCCCCTGGAGCGCCTCCCCCGGGACCTGCGGGTGACCTATCCCGACGAGCGCTACCGTTCGGTGCTCGACTACCTGCTCGTCGATAGCGACCAGCTCTGGCGGGTGAAGCGGGGGGACGTCTACACCGAGATCGGAAGGGCGAGCGACCATCGGCCGGTGTGGCTAGAGATCGAGCTTTCCGTCGCCGGCGGGGAAGACTAAGAGCTCTGGCCTTGGAGGGCTTCGGCCTCATCCACAAAATCGGGGAACCGCTGGCCGCTGCTGTAGGCCTCTTCGACCAGAGCAAGCCCTTCCCTGAGCTCTCCGGTGCGCTCCTCGTCGAGGGCGCGCTGGAGCACCTCCAGACCCTGGCCGAACAGCTCTAAGGTGTGCCCGAACGCTTCCCGAGCGTCCTGCAGAAGGCGCTTTTGCTCCGCAGGCAGCTGGGCCGGAGGGGCCTCCAGTTGGCGGTGCCTGCGCTCGACGGCGGTCCGGCGAGCAAGAAGGGGGGCTAACGCGCCTTCGAGCGTCTGGGTGTGACCCTCGGTGAGGGCCAGTTGGACCCCTTCTCGAAGCCGCTGCAGCTCGAGAGGTTCGTTCTCGTCGCTACTGCCCCCCTCTCTCCACTCTAGGGTGGAGAGAGGTC
>CAZDLH010000168.1:0-5989 GCA_964505925.1 uncultured Burkholderiales bacterium | reverse complement strand
TGGATCTGCGGACTCAAGCACGTGCGAGAGACCATCCCGTTCCCCCGAATGCTGACCAGGATGTACCCATAGGAGAACCTCGAGCGTGGCCGGCCATTCCAAATGGAACAACATACGTATCAAGAAAGGGCGCATGGACGCCAAGAGGGGCAAGCTCTTCACCAAGCTCTCGAAAGAGATCCTCGTCGCCGGTAAGGACGGCGCCGACCCGGAGAGTAACTTTCGTCTCAAGGTCGCCATCCAGCGCGCCAAAAAGGAGAACCTGCCCGCCGCCAATATCGAGCGACTGCTGAAGAAGCTCGGCGGCGGAGGCGGCGCCGACGACCTCGAGGAGGTCAGCTACGAAGGGTACGGCTCCGGCGGGGTAGCCATCCTAGTGGAGGCCACCACCGACAACCGCAACCGCACCGCTGCCGAGGTCCGCTTGGTCTTCAATAAAAATAACGGTTCGGTAGGGGAGGCGGGCTGCGTGGGCTGGCTCTTCGACCGCCGGGGGCAGCTGATGATCTCGCGCTCGGTATGCGGTGAGGAGGAGCTGCTTCTGGCCGGCATGGAGGCCGGGGCCCTCGATCTGTCCACCGACGAAGGGGACGAGCACTACGCCCTGTTCACCGAGCAGACCGACCTCCACCAGGTGCGGATGGCCCTCGAGGCGGAAGGGATCTCGGTGGAGGACGCCCACTTCACCATGATTCCGAAGAATCGGGTGGCCGTGAGCGCCGAGGATGCCGTCTCTTGCCTGCGCTTGGCCGAAGCGCTCGAAGACCAAGACGATGTACAGAACGTCTTCACCAACATCGAGCTGACCGATGAACTGATGGCCGAGATCGAAGACCAGCTCTGATGAGCCAACGCAAGCGGATCCTAGGTCTGGATCCGGGTATCGGTACCACCGGGTACGGAGTGATCGATACCTGGGAAGACCAGGTTCAGCACGTCGAACACGGGGCCCTCAAGACCCAACCGGGCGAAGAGCGCCCCCTTCGCCTCCTTCACCTCCACCGGCAGTTCCAAGCCCTGCTCGATCGGGTCGAGCCGGACCTGGCGGGGATCGAGCATCTGTACGCTGGTCGCAACGCCACCACGGCCATCCAGGTGGCGGAAGCCCGGGGTATCCTCCTGCTGGGTCTGGCCGAGCGGGGGATCCCCTCGAAGGCTTTCGCCCCAGCGACCATCAAGATGACGCTGGCCGACCACGGTAGAGCGACCAAGCAGGAGGTGCGCGAAGTCGTGATGCTTCAGCTAGGTCTGGTGAAGAAGCCGCAGCCCGACGACGCCTCGGACGGTCTGGCCTGCGCCTTAACGGTGCTGTACGACTCTTTAGAATCCGCCTGGTAGGCGAAGGAGATAGACGAACGTGATCGATCATGTCAGCGGCCTTCTGATGAAGCGCGACGAAGACTATCTGGTGGTGCGTTGCGGAGGGTTAGGACTACGCCTGGAGGTGCCTACCGGCGCCTACCGGGATCGGGAGCTGGGCAGCGAGGTGCAGATCCCCACCGTCTTCGTCATGCGAGAGTCCGGGGTGGCCCTGTACGGCTTCTCCAGCGCCATGGAGCGCGAATTCTTCCACCTCTTGAACAGCATCAGCGGCATCGGCCCCAAGACGGCCCTGGGTATCCTGGCTCACGCCCCCCCTTCGGAGCTGGCCCAAGCGATCGTCGAGGAGAACCTCAAGAGCTTGACCAAAGTGAAAGGTATCGGTAAGAAGGTGGCCCAGCGGATCGTGGTGGAGCTCTCGGAGAAGATCCGAAAGCTCCACCCGAAAGTCGCGAAAGGCTCCGGACAGCTGCAGCTCCGCGGTCCGGAGGATGCGCCGGCGGTCGTAGAGGCCCAAGAGGTGCTGCTTTCCCTCGGCTGTCGAGAAGAAGAGGCCCAGCAGGCCATCGAATCGGTCTTGGACCAGGTGGACCTAGACCAGCCCGAGGCCGCCGAGCATCTGGTGATGAGGGCTCTCAAGGCCCTCGGTCCCCCCAGCTAGAGTGCTAGGGGGCCGAGCTCTCCCGGTGAGCGCTCTATTCGTCTAGTCGTCGAGTGGGCTCATCGCGTCCTAGCAGCTCCCGAAGGCGACCACGGGCGTAATGGATCTTAGAGCGAACGGTGCCCAAGGGGAGGCGGCAGGCGTAAGCTATCTCGCGATAGCTCAACCCCAGTAGATCTCGCATCAAGACCGTGGCCCGGTCGCTGTCTTTGAGCTGCCCCAGAGCCTGGGTGATGTCGAGCTTGGCTTCCACACTGGAGGCGGTCGCATCCCCACCTGCGACGTCGGAAAGCTCGGCCTGTGCCGGCCCTTCTTTGCGCCGAAGCTCTCGGCAGACCGAGACGGCGATCCGCACCAACCAGCCCCGGAAGGCGGGCGGGCTCTTCAGGTGGTGCAGCTTGTGGAAGACGATGAGGTAGGTCTCCTGGACCGCGTCGTCCACCTGATGGAGGGCGACCAGCGGGTAGGCCGCTTTTCGGACCAGCAGATGCGTGCGTTGGACCACCTGTTCGAAGGCCGAGCGGTCGCCCTCCTGGGCTAGCCTCACCCAGGTGTCCAGATCTTCTGTGTTATCGGCGGTGCCGAGCACGGCGTTCATGGGGTGAGCCTCACTCCCCGACTATCTTCGAACGCCGGAGAGTGTTCGGCGTCGTGAAGGATCAGCCGTTCGCCTTCCGGGAGGAAGATAAAGCGGTCGGCGGGGGCGGTGAAGGACAGCGCCTCTTCCATCTGTTCAAGGCTGCTGGGCCAAGCGCCGTTGTCCCGATGGAAAGTGCGAGCGGCCAGGATCACCTCCCCGTACTCGAGCACCCGGCGACCCAGGAACGGCCCTTGGAAGATAGAGTTGAGCATCGGGTTGACCGGCGCGTCTCGATCGCGAAGGATGGTAAGAAGTTTCGGATCGTAGTGCTCGATGTGGCGTCCGATCGTATCTCGGTGGTTCACGTAACGCTCCAGGCTGGGGAGGATGCCCGCCTTTCGGAGCGGATCGGACAGCGGTCGGCCGAACGGTAGGCCGAACAGTTCGAATCCTCGACGGCCTGGCACTTCGTCCTGACGGAAGAAGCGGTAGGCGATCCGATCGGCGGACTCTCGAGCGGGGATGTACTCCTCGCGCGCTTCTTTGAGCAGCTTTTCGACCTGCAGTCTCTCCAAGGCGCTCAGTGGATCCTCAGACAGACTAAGCAGTAGAGGCTCGGCGTAGCTCCCTACCTGTAGTCCGAACTCCGGCTTGATGGAGAGGAGCCGCGCGACGGTCTCAGGACGCCGCGTAGCATCGGGAGAGGCGGCAGCTTGCCTGAGGTATCCGGCCCTCCAGTTGGCCAGAAACTCCGAGTTGGTCTGGAACTCTTCGGAGCTGAGCCGAAGCAGTTCGGCCTCGTACTCCCCGTAGGTGGCCCCCGAGCTACGGCTATGGAGGTCCCGCAAACCCTGGAGATCGGCCATGGTGAGCGGTGTCGCGCTGCTCGAACCGACTCGCGAGGTGAACTCATCATCGAACCGGTGAACCTCCTGCAGCCAAGCTCTCACCTCCCTGGTCGGCGAAGCCATGTACCACACGCTGCCGAACAGCAGCATCGGTGCTAGAGCGATGAGGAGCCAGCCGGCCGCTTTGAGCCGCAACCCCGCCGGCGCCGGGTCGAGCCACGGAGCGGCCCTTTCGGCACGGGCGGCCCACAGTGCGAGCACGATCGTGAAAGTGAGCATCAACCCGAGCCGGGGCCAGGTCGCGTAGTACTGCCACATCTCCTCGAGCCGGAAGGCTTCGGGCAGCAACCGCTCTAACAGGGGCGCTCGATAGCGAGATAGTGGGGGAGGGGGAGTCCCGGCCATCATTTCGGTCGTGAGGGTCGCAAGGTACCCCACGATGCCCCCCCAGAATCCAGCCAAGCCCAGTACGATAAAGGATCCCGTCCCGCGCCTATAGCCCACCATCGGCCAGGCCAAGGCCCAGACGAAGGGGGTGAGAAGAGCGGCGTAGATCACTGCGAGGGTAAGGGGCAGGGGGTAGTAGCCGGAAGGGATGCCGACCGGTCCACCGGCGAACTGCACCACTATCGATGCACTAGCCAGAAGGGCAAAACAGGTGAGTCTGCCGGATATCGTCCACTCGCTGAACTTTCTCTTGAGTCGCGGCTCCCGTTCGGGCATGTCCGGCAGGTCGAGTTTGGGCACGGTTTCTCTACGGGATGCCTCTCTTGCTAAGGCGTCCCAGTCGCCCTTTAAAGAGCTCTCTTCGGTTTCGACGGTTCGATGGCTTCGGTCCATTCCGGGTCTCCTTTCCTCTCGGAGGCGCTGTCGGCGCCCTCATGTCTAAGAGAGGGACCGGGTCGGGTAAAAGTTCAGAAGCCCCAGAAAAACTTTTCGCCCACCCCTTCTAGAGCACCCCTCTTAGCCCACCCTGTAGGGAGGAGGGGAGGACGCTTGGGGGATTCCTCCGGGCTCCGGTCAAAGCCAGCCCGATGCAGTTCTTCGATAGCTTACTGAACCATCCCGTCATCTCCGAGCGATACTTCTTTCCGCGCCCGGCTCGCCTGAGCAGGAGTCGAGACTTCATCGCCTCCGACAAGGCGGTGCTACGCTGCTTCGAGCATCGCCATCGCGAGGACGCTAAAACGCTGGTACACTTCCACGGCAACGGCGAGGTGGTGAACGACTACATACCCGACTACACCGACGCCATCGCGGCCTTAGGCGTGAACCTTTTGATGGTGGAGTATCGCGGCTACGGCGGCTCCGACGGCACCCCGGAGCTAGCCCGGATGCTCGACGATGTGCGCGCGGTGCGAGAGCAGTGCCGTCTGGCCCCGGAGCAGACGGTGGTGTACGGTCGCTCGGTGGGGGCTATCTTTGCGGTGGAGTGGGCCAGTCAGGCCCCGGAGATCGCGGGTCTCATCCTAGAGAGCGGCGTCGCCGATCCCCTCCAGCGACTCTCGATCCGCCTCTCACCCAGCGAGTTGGGGGTCAGCGCGAACGAACTGGAAGCGGCCTGCCGAGAGCGCCTCGACCATCGCCGCAAACTGAGCGGCTACTTCGGGCCGCTGCTCCTACTGCACGCCGAGGACGACTCTTTGGTGACCATCGAGCACGCCCACATGCACCAGGAGTGGGCCGGCAGTCGGCTCAAGGAGGCGGTCTTCTTCGAGCGTGGCGACCACAACGGGATCATAGCGCAGAACTGGTCGGCTTACCTGGCCGCCATCGAGGGCTTTCTAGGACAGCTGTAGCCGACCTCACCGCTCGAGCTCTAGCCCCTCTGCCCCCCAGGCACTGCGCGGCTACCGGGTCTACCGCCGCTCGAACAGCTCCGGGCCGAGGGCTGTCGTCTGGGGAGGATCGCTCCGGCTCGGGGTAAATCTTTCGTACCGTGAACGAAGCCATCGAACAGAACCCCGCCCAACGCGCCGATGAACTGCGCGAGCTGATCCGATATCACAACCTGCGCTACCACCGCGATGATGACCCGGAGATCTCCGACTACGAGTACGACCAGCTGGTGCGCGAACTCCTCGAGCTCGAAGAGCTCCACCCGGACCTGCAGACGGTGGATTCGCCGACTTCCGGGATCGGGGCCGAGCCGTCCGAGCTGTTCGCGCCGGTACAGCACTCAAGCCCCATGATGAGTCTAGATAACGCCGTCTCGACCGAAGAGCTGGCGGCCTGGCGCAAGCGCATGGACCGATACGTCGACGAGGAGCCGGACTACGCCTGCGAACTTAAGCTCGATGGACTGGCGGTCTCGCTGCTCTACGAAGAGGGGAGGCTCGTCCGTGCAGCCACCCGGGGAGACGGTCGCACCGGTGAGGATATCACGGCCAACGTCCGGACCATCGACGTGATCCCGAAACGGCTGACCGGCGGGGCGCTCCCCTCGCGCATGGAGGTGCGGGGCGAGATCTTCATGCCGATCAGCTCCTTCGAAGCGCTCAATCAGCGGCAGCAAGAGTCCGGGGGTAAGCTCTTCGCCAACCCGCGCAACGCCGCCGCCGGATCGCTGCGCCAGAGGGA